>JBIKWV010000405.1:0-4985 GCA_044356135.1 Elainellaceae cyanobacterium | reverse complement strand
GCCCAAATATGGCCGCGATCGTGGTGCCCAGTCCAGTCCAGAGTAAAAATCGGCGGTTAATTTTCATCTTGCTCACCGGATGCAGGACGATCTAAAGAGAATTTGCTGACATAGAAATGATTGACTGACTGCCCCATGCCCCAGAAATAACAGAAGGCACCCATTCCAGGTGCCAAAGCCCCAACCAGAGGCACAACCGCTCCCAGTGCCACTGTCAATAACCAGACCAGCAGCCCCATCAAAACTGCGCCAGCGACGCCAAACAGAATGCCAATCCGGGCTAAGAGATCGCCCCCCTTCTGGAACTGCCAGAGGCGGGCAAGCCCGATCACCAGAAAGACGTTGAGCAGCACCAGGGCGATCGCCTGCCAGAGGCCAACGTTTGGAATCGGCAGCAGAGCAACGATCGCCGCCCCCAGCGCATAATCCAGAATCAGGTTGCGGGCTTTGAAGTTGATTTTAGCGGGATGATCCATCGCGATCGCCTCCACCTCGCAGGTGTCTCAACATCTCTCACGTTACTCAGACTCAAAAATAGGTTTGACATCGGCAAGACAACGAGCGTCGGGGGCGCGGTTGGGATCGGTCAGGAAAGCGAGGGCGATCGCCTGGGAACAGGGGGCACCAGTCGTTTTGTTGCCTGATACCAGAGTGCCGTGACCCACACCCGGAAAGGTATAGACGTGGGCGTTTTTCAGGTTGCTGGCGACGGCTTTGCCATAGGCTTCCGGAGTCACCGGGTCGAAGCGACCGTTGAATACCAGCGTCGGGATCTCGGTGTTTCGGTAGGCAAAGGGAGGCTCCAACTCGACCTTGAGGACTTCACAGGCGCGATCAACCAGTGATCTTTCCTGTGGCCCAAAGAAAGCCAGTTGGGGATAGGAGGGCGGAAACAGCGTGGCGGGTTCGACCGAGATAGAGGGAGTTCGGGCACAGAGCACCGCGTTATACATCCCTGTGGCCTGACCCTCCGCCAACCCTCCCGAAAGAATCTTCTCCGCCCAGGCAAAATCGTTGTTTTTTGCGGCTCGGTAGAGGTTACCGGGCAGGAGGCGATTTTCTACGGTGTTGTACAGGTAATGCACAATGGCATAGGCGAGGAGTTTGCCATCCAACTGAGTGGCAAAGGTTTCCTGGGTGTTGGGATGGGTGAGCTTGATGGGCGTGGGTTGCCGATTGAGGCGATCGGTCAACGATAGGAAGACCGTTTCCAGATCGGGATAATTTTGGTTGCATTGGGCATCCTGAGCGCAGGCAGCAAACACATTGCGGAGCGCCTCACTGATGCTGTAAGAACTCCCCAGATTAAAATCAACATCAGGTCGAATCACCGCATCCAGGATCACACTGCGGAGTTTTGCCTTGTGCTGGTCGGCTTGCGCCAGCACATACTGCCCCAGCAGCGTCCCATAGGAGGGGCCATAGTAGTTGAACTGCTCGTAGCCCAGCAACTCAGCAACAAAGTACATATCGGCAGCATTTTCGATGCTGTTGAAGGCACTAAAATTCACTCCCGTGGCGACGAGGCGGTCGCGACAGGCTTTGATCCAGCCTGGATCACTAAATTCCAGTTCACCCTTCGCAACCGCGACGTTGTGATCAACCCGCTCTGGGCAGGTCAACGCCGGACGGGAAAATTGCGTGCCCCGCTGTTCCACAAACACCATATCTCGCTGCTGCAAAATCGCTGACCCGATGTTGGTAAAAGGTACGGCTTGGCCTGGAAATACCTCAATCGTCGAATCCCCTGGACCGCCCTGTTCCATAAACAGCGGGTCTGGAGCTGGATTGTCGCCAATACTGCGAGTCCGCACGACAGCCAGTTGAATCGTGCGACCATTGGGCTGGCTGTGGCGCTCAGGCACCGTGACATAGCCGCAGTCGGATATCGCGGCGACCAATGGTATGAGCTTAAAGGTGGAGCAACTCGCTGGCTGCCATGCAGCACCGAACGGGCTGCGGTTGTTTGCAGTAGCGGCAACGCTGATGAAGATTGCCGCCACCATGAGCGCTGTCAGTTGACCCAACCGCACAAAAGAAAACTTCATAGAATCCTCAGGGAAATACAGCAAGGGAAAAAGCAAAAGACGAGCCTGAATTTCAGTCCTTGAGAAATTTGCTCAGGAATGAATGGAATGGGGGAGATTGTCGATCGCCTGCTCTGGAACTTCCTTAGTCTGCAACCACAGCACAATGCCCACAACGATTTCAATGGGAATGTTGAGGAAGGCGATCGCATTCACAGCCGAGTTTGTTTGTTCACCCAACAGCGGTGCAGCGAATAGCACAAAATCCCACAGCCAGTGGAAGATGATCAACGGCACAATGTTGTTGAGTTTGAGCATCAACGGTGCAAAGAAGAAGCCAAACAAAAAGGTCAGGATCAGTTGCATCGGGACAGCCAGCAAAGTAACGCCCCCGAACACATTCACGGCATGGAGTAGCGAAAAGGCGATCGCACTGACGAACATGGCCCAACGGACTCGTCCAGTGGTTAAAAAGCCGTGTAACACAATGCCGCGATACATGGTTTCTTCCCCGATCCCGACTAACAGGGTGGTGAAGCCCGCAAGGGCAAACAACTGCCACTGGGCACCACTGAGAGAAGTTTGGCCGAATCCCGATAAACAGACCACCCACATCGCAATTAATAAAGCGATCGAGGGCAGAAACCACAGCAGTTGTTTACGATTCAGGGAACGAAAACCGATCGCCTGCCAGTTAAAATAACGAGTCACCCAAAACACGTTCAGGAGATTCAGCCCCAGCAACACGATCCAAAACACCGTCATCATTTCCGGTGCGCCATAGGTGATGCCCCGGAAAGCTTTCATATAAAACATGGCGACACCCATAATCGCGGTGTAGCTGAATGCCGCTAAGATCGCAATTTTAGGTCTCGAGAGTGATGCAGGCTGATTCATAATTTCAGTTCCTCTACTATATTGATCGTTACAACGGGTCTAGCTCGCAGGCGGCAGCACAAACTCTGGGAAGAGGTCGGCGGTGCAGCTCGTATCCGGGCGGCGCTCCGGGTTATTCACAAACGCCACGCCGATATCCTTGGCACACTGGGAGAACGTGATCACCCCATGTCCGGTGCTGGAAAACTCCACCCAGGTGCCGTTGCGCAGCCCCTCCATTACCTGAGCCGCCATGGTGCTGTCGGTCTGGGTATCGTAGCGCCCTTGCAGCACCAGGGTGGGAATGCGGATGTCTGTCAGGGCACGTTCGCTGGCGGGAGCGGGTTCGACGGGCCAGATGGAGCAACTGTCGGCAGTTTGCTGGGCGCTTTCCAGCGGACGAACCCCGAATTGGGGGATGAGCATCTGGTTGTAGTTGGCCCGGACTTGCTTCATGTCGGGAGCATTTTCGCGGCAGTTCAGGCTGCGGAACATGCCCAGGGTGATCGGTTGATCGAGGGGTAAAACAGAGTCGGTGAGGGCAGACACCACATCGTACACATGGCGCACCTCCAATTCGGACATGGCATTGAGGGCAGCGGTAAGGGTGGCGGTGGTGTCGCCCGTAAATTCTTCGGCCACAAAGGTGAGCAGGGTCTGCCGATTGCGCGGGGTATCTAGGTAACCGACCCCATATAAATTAGCCAGCAGCAAGGTTTTCTCCGCTTCGGGCAGGGTATCAGCCACAGCTTGCACCTGCCGTACCCATCGACTGGCAGGGCGGTTGGTCTCGGCAGCGGCGGCTCTGGCTCGCAAAATGTCTGCGGCTTTGACTTCAAAGTCGCTGGCTTGCAGGCGATAGAACTCTGGCGAGGGTTCCAGGGGCGGAGTCGGTTCGTTGGTCGATAGGGTTCCGGTGACGACCCCCACAAAAGTCGTGGTTTTACCCTGCTCTAGCTCATGGATAATCAGCGGCAGGTAGGGGGCAATCTGGTTGGGGCGCTCGTTTATCGAACCGACCAGATCGACAAAATCTGCCGAGGTGATCGCTTTGATGGGGGTGGATGCCCCTTTGGGAGTGATGGGTTCGACCAGGGGAATCGGGGTCTGATCCAGTTTGGTCAGCAGAGCCTTGGTCCGCTGCATCAGGTTGGGGTAGGCGGCGCGGCAGGTGGCATTGGCTTCGCAGTCTTTCACCAGGTTGAGGAAGATAACCTCCTGGGCACGAACAAGGAAGTCATACTGGTTGATCCGTATCGGCAGCGTGGAGTCGAGGACGACGCTACGCACTCGATCGGGGTGGTTAATCATAATCCGCTGAGCCAGATAGGTGCCGTAGGAAATGCCGTAGAGGTTAATCTGGTCGTAGCCCAGGGCGGCGGTTAAGTTCACCACATCCTGGGCGTTGTTGGGGGTGTTGTAGTTGCTCAAATCGTTGCCGTGGTTTTCTAACACACGGGCGCACAGGTTTTGCATGGCATAGCCTTCTAGCACGTTAGCGGCGACATTGGGAAAGCGCGATCGCATCTGCCCCAGCAGAGAATCCAGCACACCCGCATACGAGCTGGCGGGGTTGAGCAACACGCTAAGGGTAATGAGCGCTGTCGGGGCACAGCCCAACCGATTGGAGAACTGGGTTCCCCGTTGATCCAACACAATAATGTCGCGGGTCTGGCGCAGGGGTTCGTAGAGTTTTGCCCGTCCTTCCAGCACCTTCGATTCGATGAGGCTGGCCCCTGGGCCACCGCGCAGATCCATAATCGGGTCGGGGGCGGGGGAAAGGCTGCGACTGCGCAGGACGGCGTAGGTCAGGTCAATCTTGCGGCCATTGGGGTCGGCATAGTTTTCCGGCACAGTGAGAATGCCGCAGGTGATGGTTTTGCCCTCAATTTCGTTGGGGGGCAGCACTGTGGGGCAGGGAATAACAGTGCGGGGGTAGCGGGGCGTTTGAGCATTGGCGAGGATTTGGGCGGTGAGGCCAGCGGTAAGGGCCAGAAGGGGGATGGCGAGGGTGTGGATTAGGCGTTTCATGGGGGGATGGGGGGATGGGGGGATGCCAATAGCAAAGCCAGCTTTCTACGA
>JBIKWV010000404.1:0-4988 GCA_044356135.1 Elainellaceae cyanobacterium | reverse complement strand
TTCAGCTTCCGCAGATCCCCCGCCGCAGAGAATAAGTTGACAGGGAATTCCCCACCGCTTCAGTTGCCCCATCGCTGTCAGCAAGGTATCCACTCCTTTTTCAGGCACCAAACGCCCCAAAAAACCAATCTTGAATTCTGGTTTGGGGGCAGACATGGGCCGGGGGCGGGGAGCGAAGAACTCCGGATCAACCCCCATTTGGGGCATCACCTCCACCCGTCCTGAGTAGCCCCAGCGCCGCAGTAACAGGGCACCATCCTGATTGCCAGCAATGATCAGGCGGGCGGTATTCAGGACAAATTTCCGCACCCAGTGGCGAGGCAGAGGTAAGTTCCGATCCAGGTTCTCCCAACCAAAAATCACCAGCGGCTTGCGGGCCAGTTTTGCCCACAGCGCTACCTCAAAGGCACAGAGAGAAAAGACCTCTTCCTCCACCTGCACCACATCCGGTCGAAAGTCCTGCAACACCTGCCAGAGCCGCCAGGGGGCATAGAGATGTGCTCCCCCCCGACCGCTAAACAGCACCTCTGCTGAATAACTCTGAATTTGCTCAGCGGGTTGCTCCAGCGGTAGGAGCCGATTCCATTCCAGCGCTTTCCAGTTGCGGGGGGCAAGCAATCCGACGACAACCGATCCTGTACGGGCAATCGCCTCTAACTTGCCCTGGTTGACACCCACCACGTAGGCATGGCTGATGAATAAAACTCGGTTTGGCGCTTGGGTCATGCTTCCCCCTCGGATAGACGTTGTTGTTCTCACCCATCCAGAACGAATCAATGGAAAACCAGATGAGCGGCCTCATCTGGTTTTTGGCCCAACAGCAGCGATCGCAATTTCACCTCATCTTTGGCCGCGATCAGGTTGGCGATCTCGGCCCGTGCCTGAGTCGGATCGAAGGGAACAATGGTGCCCATCCCCTGGTACTCCCAGATGTGGTAGCCCTGTTGGGTCAATAAAGACAGCAGCTCTTGGGGCTTATAGTTGAAATCGGCGTAGGCTCTGGGAGCGTATTCGAACACCCAGGTGGGAGCCGTGGACGACGCCATCAGGCTTTGTGCTCCCTCCAGCACAAACTTTTCTGCCCCTTCTACATCCACCTTGATCAGGTCGATGGGAAGGGACTGCTGCCAGTAGCCATCGAGCGTGGTAGAGGGGACCTGCATCAGTTGGGTACCCCGCTCCAGCGTTTCGCGTTTGCGGATGGAGGACATCGATGGTTCCCGCAAAATCTCGAACTCCAGTGGATCGGTGCGATCGCTCACCGCACTTTGGTTCACCGTCACGTTCGTCAGCCCATTCAGGCTGATGTTGTGCCGCACCGCTGCCATCAGTTTGGGCTGTGGTTCAAAGGCATGTACCTGGCCCCGTTCACCCACCGCCTGAGCTGCCAGCAGGGTATATTCCCCCAGATGCGCTCCGATATCAACCATCACCATGCCGGGACGCAAAAAGCGCCGGATCAGATCGGCGGTGTCGGGTTCTGAGAACCCCTGGTAGTAGATAGCCGCACCCGATCCCGACTGGGGCAGGCCAATTTTCAAATTCCCCGCAAAGGGAACAACCAGTGGTTTTTCGCTGACGGCCCAGTGCAGGTGCCATACCAGACGCCTTCTCAGTCCTTTCAGGGGATTTTGCCGGAGGTCCGATCGCCCCAGGAATTTTTGCAGTCGTTGGATCACGGTCACTTCTCCGATGAATTGCCTGTTCTTGTTGCACTAGCTGACCCAGGCTCGTACCCGCGTGAGCGTTTGATGGATCACTCTGGGGCGAAAGTGGGGGGCATAGGACCAGGTGATGGCTGGTTCCGCCAAAAAAAGCGGCAGCAACCCGACCCAGAGAAACCACAGACTGTGGATCACTCGCTTTTGCCAGTTGAACTCCGAATACTTCCACAGCGCCCGGATGCCCCAGTAGACCAGCGATAGGGCACGATCGCCCTGAACGGGATGGGTGTCCGGATTCAACCGCAGGGAGGCTAGACGGGTACGCATACGGCCAAAGGATCGCCACTCCAGATCGGCAGGCAGGGTGTGGCCCACCGCCTGGGCCTGCTGGGTTAGCAATTCCTGCGCCTGAATGTCGTGGCGAATAAATCGACCAAAGCGATCGCTCGCCATCGTGCTCAATGCCCACTGATTACTGGTATGAATCCGATAAGCGGCCAGCGGCTCCTCAATCGCCGCTACCTCGCCAAAGAAAGGAATCCGAATCGACAAATAATCATCCGCCGTCAGCCGGTAAGCATCCGGAATGGGCAACACTTTCTCCAATGCCCGACGGCTCAGGGCATTGCCGCTGGTGGGGGTGCTGTTATAGCTCCCCAGTTCCAGCAGCAACCGCCACACTTCTCCGGTAGACAGCGGTTTGCCACCCTGGGGGTAGGAAAAACCCAGAGGGTCTCCGTTGCTGTTGACGACCTGGAGTCGGTAATGAATCTTCGCCAACTCCGGCTTCCAGATCTGAACAATCTGCTCAATGGCTGTCGGAAACAGATAGTCGTCGGAATCCAGAAATACAATAATTTCCCCTTTGCTGGCGGCAAAACCGCTGTTAAATGCCGCTGCCTGTTTACCGTTGGGTTGTAAAATCGGCAGAATGCGATCGCCATACCCCGCAATAATTTCCCTGGACCCATCGGTGGAACCGTCATCCACCACAATCACTTCGATATGGGGATAGGTTTGATGCAGCGCACTGTCGATCGCCTGAGCCAGGAAGCGATCGTAGTTATAGTTGTTGACAATGATGCTGACCAATCGTTGCTCTATCATCGCTGCACTCCGGCTAAATCAGCAGTTGTTGACAGTTCCGTCCCAGGAAAAATAGTTTCAAACGCCCTTCGCATTTGCTGGAGTGAATGCACCTGTCGATAGCCCGCAAAATCCGGCTCCCACTGCCGTTGTGCTCCTGTTAAATTGGCATGAAGCGCTTGCAGCGCGTTCATGCAATCCTTCACGCTACCCTCTTCAATCGTCAAACCCAGGCCATAAACACGGGTGCGATCGCCCATTAACCCCCCATTGCTGACAATGATCGGCTTGTCGAAGACGGCGGCCTTGGTCAGAATATTGCTGCTGTAGGGGAAGCGTTCATAAGCAGCGAACAGCACATCGCAGGTATGAATGACAGCGTTAAATTGCCCCTCATCGGGAATGCGATGCAGATAGAAGAAGCAATGGGGTAATTGCTCCTGCGCCGATTGAATTGCTACCTGCTCCTCATCTGTCAATTCATGCCGATAAAGCTGTCCGGCAAAAACAAAGAACCAGTCTTCTGTCGGCATTTGCTGAGCCACCTTTAGCAGGGTAAACAGCCCCTTGCGACGGGTTAAGCCCCCCACAAGACCGACAATCTTGCGACCTGCGGCCCGTCGATTAATCTCTGAAATCACCTCCCACTTAAGGTCTGGTAGGGTTTCATCCGTCAGATCGGGAAATGCGATGACGGGTTTGTGCAGGTAGGACAGCAAAGGTTTAACCTCTCGTTCATCCAGCAGGGCGACGCTTTGACAGCGGTGTGATCGCAGCACCTGATAGGACGTGAGCGGCAGATTTAGAATGGGAAGTTTTCGGAAGCCAGTGCGCAGGTGCAGTGGCTGTAGGTAAAGCCCAGACCACGCATATGGAAACAGCCAATCAATAGGGTGATGCGTGAGATAGTCGCTCAGATAGCTGTCTAGCCAGGGAAAAAACACCAGATCGGGCGTGTGTCCGATTTCTTTTGCAGCAGCGTGAATGCGAACTGCGGCATAGCGCCACTCGGCCAGCACCAGAGCCGTGCGCGGCAGTTTTCCCAAAAGGGGCACCCGGGGAGGATCGACAGCGGTCACTTCAATTACATGCCAGCGATCGCACAGTGAAGGGCACTGAACCGTTAACCACTCCCTCAGTTCTGCAGATTGTTGGCACAGCACCATCACCCGATGCCCCATCTGCAAAAGCAGCTTACTCAGCAGCTTGAGATAGGTCAGGTGATGGCCATCGCGACAATTATCAAATAGTGTAATTGTTCTCACACAAACACCTGGGTAGTCACGGCTGAAACTACTCCACGATTCGGTTCTAAGTCCTGGCCATCCGGGAATTTCGTGAGCGTAAGTTCTGTTTTCATGAGTTCTTTACACAAAACCCCGTGGTGTGGTGACTCATCAGACCAGTACTCGGTTATTCCACCAGCGAACGATAGACCGCAAACGTTTGTGCCGCAGTTCTATTCCAGCTAAACTGTCGGACGCGATTGTTTCCCTTTTGAATCAGGCGATCGCGTTCAGCGGGATACTCCAGCAGATGCAGCAAACGATCGGCAAGCTCCCCAACAGCAGTAGGTTCAAACAATATTCCTGCATCACCCACTACTTCGGGAATGCTGGAGGAGTTGGCGGCCACTACAGCGGTGCCGCAGGCCATTGCCTCCAACAGGGGAATACCAAAGCCTTCGTAAAGGGAGGGGTAAACCAGTGCCATGCTGCACCGATACAGTTTGGCAAGATGGCGATCGCTCACCTTCTGAAACAGCACAATACGATCGGTAAGCTGGAGTTCGTTGATCTGTTGAATTTCCTCAGGGGTCAGGGCGGAACCAACCACACCAAGTTGAACTTCTGAATTGAGAGAGCAGACTTTGGCAAAAGCCTTGAGTAAAACCCCAAAGTTTTTGTACTGCACCCGACTGCCAACGTAGAGAAAATAGGGTTGCGGGGGAGTTGCCTCTTCACCATAGGAGAGACTGAGGTCCAGTTCTGAAGCCAGTGGTGTGACGGTAATTTTTTCTTCAGGAATTGAGTAAAACTCCAGCAGATCTCTTTTGGTATTTTCAGATACACAGAGGATCGCCTGCGCCGCCAGAATGGACTGGCGTTTATTTTCTGGAATTGGATCACCCGGAGCAAACAGCTCAGGCAGCCGTTCGTGCGTCATGTCATGAACGGTTGTCACAATCGGAGCCGAATACTCCTGCAAGCGGCGTTGTCCTAAAAGCGAGTAATAAGT
>JBIKWV010000403.1:0-4993 GCA_044356135.1 Elainellaceae cyanobacterium | reverse complement strand
CTCTCAAAAACAATTCGGTTTTATTTAATTCGCGATCCTTAGATGATCCATCTTCTTTTCAGGGCAGGTATAGCGTTTCTCAGTCTGGTGCAGTACAGATTTTCATGTGAGAGCCGCGCTCTGCGCGGCTCTCACATGAAAATCTGTGATTTGACTGAGCGCGGAGCGCTATATCGACATTGCTTACGGCTGAACCGCGGCGTTTTCTACAGAGCGAATGCTGTAGCTGCCAAAGATTTTCAGGGTTTCGGTATAGGTTTTGAGTTCCTCCAGGGCAATTTGCACCTCTGGGGAAGCAATATCGGTTTCGATATCGATGAAGAAGACGTAGTCCCCAAGCGATCGCTTACTGGGGCGAGACTCAATTCGGCTGAGGTTAATTCCGCGATTTGCAAAAACCTGGAGGGGTTTGACCAGCGCCCCCGGTACGTTCGCGGGTACACTAAAAGCCAGTGATGTGTGACTACCTCCCTTCGACGGTTCCAGGCTCATTACCCAAAACCGCGTGCAATTATCAGGATGATCGTTAATCGGATGGGCCAGGATCGGCAGGTTGTAGATCTGAGCCGCACGTTGAGAAGAAATAGCTCCAATGCTCCAATCATCTTCCAGGTGTTGCAAAGCTTCGGTAGTTGAATTGGTTGGAAGCAGTTGTACCGTGGGAAGCGTGTTTTCGAGCCAAATTTGGCATTGAGCGAGTGCCTGTGGGTGCGAATAAACCACTTTAATATCGCTGATTTGATTGGCGCGAGACAGCAGTGCATGGGAAATCGGCAGGACAAGGGCCTTTTGTACTCGCAGGGTGTCCTGCTGCCATAGGGTATCGAGCGTCATGGTGACACTCCCTTCAATCGAGTTCTCAACGGGCACAACTGAGAAATCAGTCTGCTGATTGACCGTTGCTTTCAGTGTTTGAGCAATACTGGGGGCAGGACAAAGTTGAGTTGCTTCGCCTGTCTGCTCCTGCAACCAGGCTGAGAAAACCAAGGCTGCAACTTCGGCATAAGTTCCTTCTGGTCCCAGAAAGGCAATGGAGCGTACCATAAAGATTCGTTAGCCCTACAACTCTTTTCATATTGACTGCTTCTCTCTCCAGGCTTCAAGCAATTGCAACATTTGGTTAACCATAATTCATCTGGTGCGAGGTTTTTAATATACTTCCTGAAGCCAGGGTGGCTTTTTAAAAGAAATTGTAAAATTAAGTAAAGCTACTGTTTCGTCATCCCCAAACGATGCAGACCCAATTTAATGCCTCTCAGTCGGTCGAACTACCTGTCCCAGTTCGTCCGATTCCGATTCAGCACTACCTGCGACAGCCGCAGCGGTTGATTAGTGCGCTGGTCGATCCCAGTCGCACGGAGCAGTTGGCTGCCGACCTGTTTCGCCTGAAGATGCGTCCCCTCAGCTTTTTGATGCTGAGTATTCAGCCAACCGTTGATATGCGCGTATGGGCAGAACCAGGGGGAACCATCCATCTTCAATCGACAGGATGCGAGATTCGTGGAATCGATTACATCAACGATCGCTTTAATCTTCATCTACTGGGCAAGCTCACGCTCCAGGAGAGCGATCGCACCACTCTGCTAGTGGGTCGGGCTGACCTTCGAGTCGAGGTGGATGTGCCGCCTGCCCTGTGGTTAACTCCCCGGCCCTTACTGGAGGCAACTGGCCAGGGGGTGTTGCACAGCGTATTGCTGACAATTAAACAAAAACTCATGCACCAGCTTGTGCAGGATTATGACCACTGGGTGAACACCCAATTAGCCACTGATAGCGATCAAGCTGGTGATTATTACTCTGGGGAACTTCGGAGCAACCACTCCTCTGTCTTTGCCCCCAATCACCCTCTTGCATAACGTTCTGGACTGTTGACTAAATCGCGTCAGGGCGACAGGGGGCAAATGAGCGGCGATGCTGTCGTGTACTGCCCATTTCTCGTAATGCTCTGCGATGCTTGGCAGTGCCGTAGCCTTTGTTCGATTCCAGGTCGTAACCAGGATATCGTTTAGCTAACCGCAAAATCAGGCGATCGCGCCACACCTTTGCGACAATGCTGGCAGCAGCGATCGCCAGAGAACGCTGGTCACCCTTCACTAACGTCTGTTGCAGACAGGGCAACTGGGGAACTTTCTGGTTGCCGTCGATCAGGCAGAGATCGGGGGCAGGAGAAAGACGGCCGATCGCTCGTCGCATTGCCAGCAGTGACGCCTGCAAAATGTTGAGGCGATCGATTTCTTGAGCCGAAGCTGTGCCAATCCGACAATCGACAGCATACTGAAGAATCTGCTCAACCAGCGCTTCCCGTTGCATTGGCGTGAGTAGCTTGCTGTCAGTGACCCCTGCCGACAGCAAAAACTCATTTGCCTCATCCGGCAGAATCACTGCAGCAGCAACAACTGGGCCAAAGAGTGCTCCCCGTCCAACTTCATCCACACCTGCGATGATTCCAGTCGTAGACACGTCGGGCAGTAACAGACTTAGCTGCTGGATTTCAACCTTTGTGGAGGCCATTACTCCCCTGGGTTGACCGAAGAGCGACGGCGACGGCGACGACGGTTGGTTCCTCCATTTTCGTCGTCATTGTCAGCTTCTGTGGGTTGAGCATCTTCGGGGTCTTCTGTCTCCGCTGAGGCAGAAGTGACAGCCGCAGCAGTTTCGACCCGGGGCAATTCCAGGACAGCGGTAGCAGCACCGTTGGGCGATCGCGTACTCTGTCCCGGCAGATTCACCGAAATCACGACCGATCGTGGGTCTTTCACCTCCTCCTTAGCCAGTACCAATGGTGAGATACCCATCACCGCATAAATCTCTTGCTCCTCAGGAGTCATTTCCACCGAAATCAGTTGGGGTGGTTCGGCAGCAGGTTTCTCACGCCGATTGCTACGTCCACCCCGCTCTGGTTTCTCAGCCCGTTCTTTTAAGACGGGAACAGGAGAGGGGGTTGCGGCAATCACGGGATCTTCTACAAGCGCTACTGGCTCAGTATCCGTTTCCTGCTCCACAAAACGAGGTGTGCCAGGACGCAGGGGCAATTCGCCGACTCGACCACCACGACCACCACGGCTGCGGCGACGGCGATCGGAGCGGTTGCGTTCCTGATAGCTGGGATGATTAGTCAGATCCAGTTCTTGCATGTCTCCACCTGTCTCAAACCCACCATCATCCGCGCCGTTGTCCCAGGTTTCTCGCAACTGCGGTATCCGTGCTTCAACAGGGGGGAGTGAACGTGGCGTTTCGACAGGTTGCACAGTCTCAGGCACTTCTCCGGGGAGATGCACCAGATGTCCTAATCCAGAACAAGTGGGGCAGGGGCGGCCAAAGAGTTCGTAGATATTCTGTCCCTGACGTTTGCGCGTGAGTTCGACCAGTCCCAGTTCCGTGAGTTGGGCAATCTGCGGTCTGGCCTTGTCTGCCCGCAGTGCCTTGTTGAATTGCTCTAAAACTTGAAGTTTGTCCCGGTGCGAATCCATGTCGATGAAGTCTACGACAATCACACCAGCAATATTTCTCAAACGCAACTGACGAGCAATTTCGGTGGCTGCCTCACAGTTGGTCCAGAGCACGGTTTCCCGTGCGGTGGCAGAACGAGTAAAGGAGCCAGAGTTGACGTCGATGACGGTGAGTGCCTCGGTGCGCTCAATAATGATGTAACCACCAGAGGGAAGGTTGACTCTGGGTTTGAGGGCTTCTGCAATCGCCGAGTTCACCCTGAAGTACTCCAGAATTGACACCCTTTCCCGGTGGTGGTCAATCAGAACTCCAGCAGGCGATTTCCCACCACTCCAGTGCAGTAAATGTTGTTTGACCCGCTTGACTCCGGTGTGAGAGTCCACCACAATCCGGTTGACATCAGCACTGTACACATCGCGCAAAACACGCTGAATGAAGTCATCGTCGCGGTTCAACAGGCTGGGGGGGCGAGTGGTGAGTGCTTCCTGCTGAATGTTTTCCCACTGTTTCTGTAAGGCTTCCAGATCCTCCAGAATGGCTTCTTCTGGCACACCCTCCGCTTCAGTGCGCACCAGAAGCCCCATCCCGGCGGGTTTGATCAGAATGGCGAGTGCCCGCAGTCGGTTGCGCTCGTTCTCATTGCGAATCCGGCGCGATAGGTTCACACCTCGACCGAAGGGCATCAATACCAGGTAGCGACCGGGTAGACTGACATTCCCCGTCAGGCGCGGCCCCTTATTGCCCGTCGGCTCTTTCATCACCTGAACCAGAACTTTCTGCTGGGGAACCAGCAGTTCAGTAATCGAAGCAGCGGAACGCTTTAGCCGGAGGGGACCCAGGTCAGTGACGTGAATGAAGCCGTTGCGCTCACTGTCTCCAATATTAACAAAGGCGGCATCAATACCAGGAAGGACGTTTTCTACAACGCCCAGGTAAATATCCCCAACCTGGTGACTCCCAGTTGCAACGATCAGTTCTTGAATTTGGTCTTCTGAGAAGACCGCAGCAATTCGATGCTGCTCGGCGATAATAATTTGCTTGGACATTCAATTTCCTCGAAATAATGGCGCATCTGTGACACCACTGAAGCGGGTATCACGTTGCAAAGATTGGAATCGGTCAACCCAGAAAGCTGTGACATAACGCAAGGAGACAGAAAATCTGCTCCTGACCTGATAAAACACGGAAACCAGCGGCAACGCGCAGCCAGTTGTCTTCCCACAAACGGTTAGCAACCCAGGCCAAACTCTGAAAAGATGCCCCTCCTTGAAATAAAGAGGCGGCAAACAAACGATTCAGGTTTGAATGAAAGCTCTGCGGACGTGATCCTGGCTCAAGGATTTCTGCTAATTGAGCCGGAGGCAACCTCTATTCAAGACTGCTTTTCCCGTCAGCGTCTTTATGAAGAGCATTATAGCGCGGCGCAAGGAGTGTGCCACAGGTTGAAGCAGGAAAATGTTGCAAATTGCCCAATGTTCTACTTGCTAAAAGCAAGGTTAGGGTTTTGCGGTGCATTGTGTGGGTGGTTCCCCCGCTGCGCGGG
>JBIKWV010000402.1:0-4995 GCA_044356135.1 Elainellaceae cyanobacterium | reverse complement strand
TAGGGGGTCAGGGGGGGTGCCCCTGCATAGGGCACACCCCCCACCCCCCTGGACATCACCTGAGTAAGTACCGCGATAGGTGCAGTCCGATTCAGGTTTAGTTGGCTCCGATTGCTTTGACAGTCCAACACGAGTAAGAAAGTTATGAGTTCCGTTAGCAGAGAGTCCCTATCAGGCATCCAAGACAGAAATCTAAAGGTCGCCAACACAATCAATCGTGGTTTCTACTGGTTGACGGCCCTCTTCGCTCTGGGGATTGCAGGCGTACTGATCTGGATCATTGTAGAGCTATTCACTACGGCCCTCCCGGCGATCGCAAAATTTGGGTTCATTGGCTTCGTCACCTCCAGTCGCTGGAATCCCGTTGAGGATATCTTTGGCGCACTGCCGCAGATTTATGGAACCGTCGCAACTTCGATGATTGCGCTGCTGATTGCGGTTCCCCTTGGTGTTGGCGTTGCCATATTTCTGAGTGAAGACTTTCTGCCCGACAAGGTCAGGACTCCGATCGCTTTCATCATTGAGCTGCTGGCGGCGGTTCCCAGCGTGATCTACGGATTATGGGGCATTTTCGTGCTGATTCCATTCCTCACTCCCATCTTCAACGCGATTTACGCGACCTTTAGTTGGATTCCCCTGTTCAGTACTGAGCCGTCCAGTCGCTCTTTGCTGAATGCCAGTCTGGTGTTGGGAATTATGATTTCCCCAATCATCATTGCGATCTCCCGCGATACATTGTTCTCACTGCCTCCCCAACTGCGACAGGGGGCGTTGGCGCTGGGTGCTACCCGCTGGGAAACGATTTTAAAGGTGCTGTTGCCTGCGGGCCTTTCGGGAATTATTGGTTCCGTAATGCTGGCGCTGGGTCGTGCCCTGGGAGAAACGATGGCGGCGGCGATGTTGATCGGGAATGCCAATAAAATTAGCTGGTCAGTTTTTGATCCCTCAACGACAATCGCGGCGCTCATTGCCAACCAGTTTCCGGAAGCCAGTGGCCTCCAAGTTTCATCCCTGCTGTATCTGGGTTTGATTCTGATGCTCTTGACGCTTTTGGTAAACGTGCTGGCAGAGGTAATCATCAACCGTTTCCAACAGATTGAGTAGGGGAAGGAGCAACCTCTTATGGTCAGTTCATTAGAACCCGTCAGAACTATCCAGCTTTTGCAGCGATTGCTGTTTGCGGTGCAACATAACTTGATGTTTGACCTGGAGGTCGTGCGGGTCTATGCCGATCGCCTTGACCAGTTAGAAAACCTCGCTGCTTCTTTAGCCTCCTGACTCCCTCCAGCCAACTGTCTTACTTTAAGATTCAGCCTTCCACTTTTATGACATCTCCTTCCCCCAATCCCCTTTCAGATATCGCTCCCGGTGAAATTTCCTACTCGGTTTCACCCAGGCGTAAGCTGTTTGGCAGAATCATGACGGTTCTGGTGACGCTCTGCGCTCTGCTGCTGGCACTACCGCTTCTCTCGATTCTTTGGACGGTGATTACGAATGGGATCGGTGGCTTGAGACCTGGAGTACTCACTCAGCTTCCACCGCCACCATTAGTTGATGGGGGTGGACTGCGCAACGCTATCACCGGGACTTTTATTGTCCTGACGATCGCTTCACTGATTAGTGTTCCCTTTGGTATTCTGGCGGCCATTTATGTTTCAGAATTTGCCCGCGATACCAAGTTCGCCAAAGCGGTTCGATTTGGAATCAACGTGTTGAGCGGTGTTCCTTCGATTATTGCTGGACTGTTCTCCTACGCCGTTGTGGTACTGGCGACCGGGTCCTTCTCAGCAGTGGCTGGCGGGGTAGCTCTGGCGGTGTTGATGATTCCGATTGTGGAGCGCACCGCAGAGGAAGGCTTGAAATCAATTCCAATGGAGACTCGCCAGGGAGCCGTTGGTGTAGGGGCAACCGACTTCCAAACCATTAGCCAGATTGTTCTGCCCGCAGCGCTGCCATTTCTGGCGACGGGGGTGGTTCTGGCGATCGCCCGTGCCTCTGGAGAAACGGCTCCGCTGCTGTTTACCGCTTTGTTTAACCAGTTTGATGCTCGTAGTATCTGGCAGCCTACCGCAACGTTGTCGGTGTTGATTTATAACTTTGCCATTTCACCCTATAAGAACCAGCAGCAACTTGCCTGGGTGGCTTCACTGCTACTGATTCTGTTGATCCTGGTGGTCAGTATCATTGCTCGTCGGCTGACACGTCGGAAGGCATTCTAGGCTTTTTCTTTCCTTATTCCTTATCTCACTTTTATGACTCGTTCTCAAGCATCCCCCAATTCCCGTGGCGCAGCCACCTCAGAAACCGTTCTGAATTGCGACAAAGTCAACGTCTACTACGGTTCCAACCTGGCACTGCGGGAAGTGTTTATGGAGATCCCCCGCCAGAAGATTACTGCCTTTATTGGTCCTTCAGGTTGCGGCAAAAGCACCCTGTTGCGCTGTTTCAATCGGTTGAATGACCTGATTCCTGGCGCTCGTGTAGAAGGGCGGGTGGCTTTTGATGGAGTGAATCTGTATGACAAGTCGGTTGATCCAGTAGAGGTTCGCCGCCGCATCGGGATGGTGTTCCAGAAGGCGAACCCCTTCCCCAAGTCGATCTACGACAATATTGCTTTTGGTGCCCGGATTAACGGCTACAAGGGCGATATGGATGAACTGGTGGAGCGATCGCTGCGGGGTGCAGCCCTCTGGGATGAGGTCAAGGATAAGCTGAAGGAGAGCGGCATGTCGCTCTCCGGTGGTCAGCAGCAGCGTCTCTGTATCGCCCGGACGATCGCCATTGAACCGGAGGTGATCTTGATGGACGAACCCTGTTCGGCGCTCGACCCGATTTCCACACTGCGGATCGAAGACCTGATGCACGAACTGAAGCAAAAGTTCACCATTGTCATCGTCACCCACAACATGCAGCAGGCATCGCGGGTATCCGATATGACGGCCTTCTTCAATGCGGAGGCTACTCCCAACGGTGGACGGGTCGGCTATCTGGTGGAATACTCAGACACTCAGGTCATCTTTAACAGTCCGGCGGAGCGGGCGACCCAGGACTATGTGAGCGGTCGTTTCGGTTAAATCCACCGCCTGCCTCAAACACCAAAGCCCGAAATTGGGTACGCAATTTCGGGCTTTGGTGTTTTTCATTTGGCTAGGAAATACACTATGGGACACTTCCAGCCTTACACTTCCCAGCTTTACAGTGCTTTGCAAACGCGTGTGGTACAAAGTTTGTGTTGAGAACCGCGCGGAGCGCGGCTCTCAACACAAACTTTGGTTTTATAGCCGTAGTCATTCTGGTTAGGACAAGGGGGTGTGTGGGCAGTACTCCCACGCAGGGGTTTCACCCCTGCACCCCGTCCTAACAACCGTGCATACGGCTATATCTCAGCGCGAAGTGCTGTCAATAACAGGCCCAAAGCGTCCTTCTATTTCTTGTCTCCTGGTGAGTTGAGCACAAAGCGCTGTAATGAGCAGTAGGATAAGGCAAATTAAAGATCCAGAAGGATAAAAATGGCGATGGGAAACGATGATAATCAGACGCAACAATCAAATGAACCTGATAAACCTTTACAAGAATCCCCACGAGCTTCAGAAAGCAAATCAGAAACGATAAGTTTGAAAGCATGGATTGCCAACACATGTCTGCTTGTCTGGGCCATTTTGTTAGCGGTGATCGGGATGCAAGCCGTCAGTGGAAAGGCATCCACGATTATTCTGGACATTGCCCAAACGCTGACCTTCAGGAAAGAGCAGGATACAGCAAACCGTCAGTTACCGCCTGCGAGCCAGGGCGCTCCCGTTATCGCCCCAAGTTCAGTCTCTATAAATTGCCCCACTCCGGGGCAGGGCGTCAACCAGAGTCTCGATGGCTCTACTGTACTCGAGCAATACATTCAAACAAAATATAGGGGACAGAGTGAAACTTCGGTTCCTCCAATTGCAGTTGTGCTGGATCGATTGCAGGTCAGCGTCAATTGGAGAGATGCAAAAGAGATTGATAGCGCTAACGGTCCTAATGTCGGTGCCCCAACCTGGAACGATTACTGCAACTTATTCGATATTGCGGCAAAACGATTGGAGGCGATCGCTGATTTCTCTCCAGAGGTTTCCGTTGGCAATACGCTCAAGATCAGCAACAACATTATGCCATCCAGGTTCCGTTCAACCGATGTCGAGATCCGTTCGGCAGACGGCAAGCAGCTTCAAAAATTTCAAAAATTTCAGGAGCAGGATATTGATCTCCCGGTCGAGGCCGCTTTATGGGTCAAGGCCAGACAGGCTGCGATTGCTGCAAGAAAATCACAGATTAGCTTTCTCGATCTATTTATTCTGTTGATTATCCTGGGTGGATTCGGTAGTTGGATTTATCTTGTCAGGAGACACATTAATCCGAACATCCCAGTTGATTTATCCGAGTATTTCTATCGACCTCCACTGGGGATGGCACTGGCGATCGCTGTGTTTATCGTCAATCTTACCGTCCACTCCTTCGTATCGACCTCAAATATCACAGAAGTCCGTCGAGAAACCCTGATACTATTAGCCTTTGCCGCCGGATTGCTATCGGACAAAACCTACGACTTTATTGAAAAAGTAACCGGTGAAAAAATCGGATCTACGACGGGAAAGCAGGAGGTGATACCCGTCCAGGCATCATCTCATATGGTGTCTCCGGCAGAAAAACACAATACTCCTCATGATCCTCATTAGTAGCCCACTTACTTACAGCGCTTTGCAAGCGCGTGTGGTGCAAATTTTGAGTTGAGAGCCGTGCTCCGCGCGGCTCTCAACTCAAAATTCGGTTTTAGGGCAGCGCAAAGCCCTGTATAGCCTTACTCACAGTTGTTAGGAGGCCATACCACTGGCAAAATTGGGATACACCCATCCGTTTTAGCAATTCTACAGATTTTCTCCGTTCGACATGGCACCGGGGCAGGCACTACTATTGACCTTATGGATTGGGGTGGTGTGTGTGGAGAAAAATGGACTGAAGATT
>JBIKWV010000401.1:0-5008 GCA_044356135.1 Elainellaceae cyanobacterium | reverse complement strand
GGTCGGGCACCATCACGGCCAGCACCGGAACAGCCGTTGCAGCGAATGCCTTGGCTCCATCGCGGGGCACAAATCGGGGGATTGCAGCGAGCGATGAAGTGATTCATGCCTACCAGGGAGCGGCAGGATCTCCGACCTTTCTGGCGGCGATCGCCAGCGGTGGCTTCAGTGATGCCAACGGGGTATTGACCAATACCGGGTTGACCGTTGGCGTTAACGCGATCGACTTGAGCGGTGTCGATGATGATGCAGACATTGCAGCTTACACCGGCAATCGGTCTGGTGCTACTTCGTTTAGCGATTATCTGCTGCTGATCAACAATCCTGCTAATTGGATTGCACAAGACGGATCGGGGGACCAGAGCGCCGACAGTATCCTGCCCGATGTACCATTCAGCGATATTGCGTTTACTCTTGGGGCTGCTACTGCGAGTGTAATAATTGCTGAGTCGGGGGGGCGCACAGATGTCGTCGAAAATGGGGTGAGAGACCGCTATACGATTACCCTCAACAGCCAACCCACCGACGACGTTACGATCACCATTAATTATACTAACCAGGTCACAACAACCCCCGATCGTCTGACATTTACCCCAGAGAACTGGAATGTACCCCAGACGGTAACAGTGCTTGCCGTCAATGACGCCATTCAGGAAGGCCCGCACAGTAGCACACTGACCCATAAGGCTACCAGTACTGACAGTCGTTACAACGCGATTGCGATCGCCAGCGTAACTGCGAACATCACCGAAGCAGGGTTCCTGACAAAAATTGGTGGCTTTAGCAGTACAAATGGTGCTGAAATCCCGGCCTTTGACCCCGGCAGTAAGCGTCTATTTGTGGTAGCAGGGACGGTGGTTGAGATTGTGGATTTAACGAACCCGACCAACCCCACCAAAATTGGAGATTTGCTGCTGGATCTGACTGGAGACCCCGATGGCAATGCTGCAGGTGGATTTGAGTTGATCCCCAATAGTGTGGCGGTGGGGAAAGCGGGAACGGTCAGTGAAGGCATCGTGGCAGTGGCGATCGCCATCACCAATCAGACGACCCTAGATGAAAATCCAGGTGAAGTGCAGTTTTTCAATGCAGCGACAGGAGCGTTTATTCGCAAGGTCAATGTTGGTTTCCTGCCTGACATGCTGACCTTCACGCCAGACGGGACTCGCATCCTGACCGCCAACGAAGGTCAACCGAACAATGCCTACACTGTAGACCCGGTCGGTTCCGTCAGCATTATTAATCTGACAAACGGTATTGCGGCGGCTACAGTGCAAGAGGCATCGTTTGAGTCATTTAATAGTCAGATTGACAGCTTACGGGCAGCAGGTGTTCGCATCTTTGGCCCCAATGCCACTGTCGCGCAGGATTTAGAACCAGAATACATTGCGTTCAACGGTGACGGCACTAAGGCATGGGTGACACTCCAGGAAAACAATGCGATCGCCGTGGTCGATATTGCATCCGCTACCGTTGAGTCAATTCTGCCGCTGGGCTATAAGGATCACAACAGCGTCACGGTGACCAACCTGGAAACCTTTGAGTTTGGGAAATTGCCTTCGATTGGCACCACTCCAGCCGGTCAGGAGTTGTTTTTGGGGGGCTTTTCAGGGCTGTTCTATGAGGGAACGGCAGCCAACGGTCATCTCAAGTTTGTGACTCATACCGACCGGGGTCCCAATGGCGAACCAACAGGCAGCAATCGGCCCTTCCTGCTGCCAGACTTTAGTCCCGAAATTGTTCGCTTTGAACTCAACCGCTCCACTGGCCAGATCACCATCACCGAGCGGATCAAGATTAAACAAGCGGATGGAACTCCTATTACTGGTCTCCCCAACCTGAGTGTGGCAAGCGGCACAGGCAATACGGCGTATAACGATGAAGTGCCTGTTGACCTCAATGGTAACCCGATCGCTCCGTTAGATAAGCTGGGGGCAGATCTAGAGGGGATTGTTGTCGCCAGTGACGGTACCTTCTGGATGGTGGATGAGTATCGTCCGGCCATCTATCACTTTGGTACGGATGGGAAGCTGATTGATCGGTTTGTTCCCATCGGAACTGCCGCCGTTGTGGGGCAAACGGCTGGCGACTTTGGAGATGAAGTGCTACCAGCGGTATTGGCTCAACGTCGTCAAAACCGAGGTTTTGAAGCAGTAGCCCTCAACCCGGATACCAACAAGCTCTATGCTTTTGTGCAGAGTCCGGTACGCAACCCCATCAGCTTGAGCAATAATGCTCTGAATAATCTCAACAATGTTCGCATCGTTGAGTTTGATCTGATAACCAAAACTGTGACCGGAGAGTACCTCTACCGGATGGATAACCCCAATCTGGGAACACCCGATAACACCCGTGCCGATAAGCTGGGGGATGCTGTTTATATCGGCAATGGGGAGTTTTTAGTCGTAGAACGGGATGATGACGCGATCGACAGCGACCCAATCGGTAATATAGAGAAAAAGGTTTACCGCTTCAGTTTATCGGGAGCGAC
This sequence comes from Elainellaceae cyanobacterium, assembly GCA_044356135.1. Taxonomy (GTDB): domain Bacteria; phylum Cyanobacteriota; class Cyanobacteriia; order Elainellales; family Elainellaceae; genus CAZVXA01. The sequence continues at coordinate 2,517 of JBIKWV010000401.1, read as the reverse complement.
GAACATCGTCGGGCAGAATGGCGCGATCGATCTGGGAGGTGGGGTTTCAAAAACAATCGATCAGATGACCCCCAATGAACTGACGAGCCAGGGGATCAGTCTGATTCGCAAGGTGCTGCATGTAGATCTGGCTCAGGCCGGTTATAACACGGTGGAGAAAGTTGAAGGTTTGGCCCTGGTGGATGCCAATACCATCGCAGTGATCAATGACAACGACTTTCAGGTGGCTGGCATCACTCTGAATGGAGACGGCACCTTCACCCCTGACCCCAACCCTGAAAAAATCGTTTTAGGTTTGATTTCGACTCGATCAAATGGGTTGGATGCGAGCGATCGCGATGTCGATGGAACCAGTAGTAGTGGTGGTCGGATCAACATTCGCAACTGGCCTGTCTTCGGGATGTATCAGCCCGATAGCATCGCTTCCTATACCGTCAATGGTCAGACCTATTACGTCACGGCCAATGAGGGAGATTCCCGTGACTACAATGGCTTTTCTGAAGAAGTACGGGTGGGATCCAGCAGCTATGTCTTGGATCCGGTCGCATTTCCTGATGCAGCGACGTTGAAAAACAATGCAAATCTGGGTCGCCTGCAACTCACTAATGCCACTGGTGATCTCGATGGGGATGGTGAGATTGAGCGCATCTATGCACTCGGTGCTCGCTCATTCTCGATTTGGGACAGCAGCGGCAACCTGATGTATGACAGTGGAGATGACTTTGAGCAAATCACTGCGGCGGTATTTCCCACCCGATTCAACGCCAGCAACGATAACCGGAATTTCGATGATCGCAGCGACAACAAAGGACCGGAGCCGGAGGGGGTTGTCGTGGGCACCATTAAGGGGCGCACCTATGCCTTCATCGGTCTTGAACGCATCGGTGGTGTCATGGTCTATGAGGTGACCAACCCGCAATCTCCAGCTTTTGTGCAGTATCTCAATACCCGTGACTTCAGTGCCAGTGTCGCTGGCGATTCGGGCCCGGAAGGATTAATTTTCATTCCTGACAGTGATAGCCCCACAGGTCAACCACTCCTGGTAGTGGCAAACGAAGTCAGTAAAACCGTTGCGATCTTCAGCGTTACTCCGAGAACTCGCATCAGTGAGATTCAAGGCGCAGGACATCTCTCACCACTGGTCGGCCAAATCGTTCAAGATGTTCCTGGAATTGTTACCGCTGTTGACTCAAATGGTTTTTACTTGCAAGATTCAACACCAGACAATGATGTTGCGACCTCAGAGGGCATCTTCGTCTTCACCGGAACTTCTCCTACCGTCAGAGTGGGCGACTCGATCATCGTCACGGGAACAGTCGCTGAGTTTACTCCTGGTGGAGTAGCAACTGGCAATCTATCAATTACGCAAATTGGCGGCAATCCAACAGTCACGGTGTTGTCCAGCAATAATCCACTTCCCAGTGCCACTATCATCGGCGCAGGTGGACGCATTCCCCCCAATCGGGTGATCGATGATGATAGTCTCACCTCTTTTGACCCCGTTAACGATGGCATCGACTTTTTTGAGTCTCTGGAGGGGATGCGCGTCACCGCCAAGGGATTACTGGCAGTTAGCCCTACCAATGGTTTCGGGGAAATCTACGCAGTTGTCGATAATGGAGAGGGGGTCACGGGTCTGAGTCAGCGTGGCACCCTGAATATTGCACCAGATGATTTTAACCCTGAGCGAATTCAGATTGATGAAGATACTGGTGTTTTTGACTTCGATTTCCCCAACGTTAACGTCGGTGCGCGCCTGGGAGATGTGACCGGGGTTGTTAGCTATAACTTTGGCAACTTTGAAATCATTCCTACGCAGGACTTTGTCAGCAATATCCAACCGTCTACCCTGCAACCGAAAGTGACATCCCTGAGCAAAGGGCCAGACAAATTATTGGTGGCAACCTACAATGTCCTGAACCTTGATCCTAATGAGGCGGATGGGGATACCGATATTGCCAATGGTCGGTTTGCGGCGATCGCCCAGCACATCGTTCAAAGCCTTGCGACTCCTGACATTGTTGCGCTCCAGGAAATACAGGACAACAGTGGATCAGCTAATGATGGTGTTACAGCAGCAGATGTGACGTTGCAGACGTTGGTGACGGCGATCGCCGCAGCGGGTGGCCCGACCTACGCATTCATTGACAATCCCTTCATCACCAACAACACGAGCGGCGGACAGCCAGGTGGTAACATCCGTAATGCGTATCTCTACAATCCAGGGCGTGTAGGGCTGGTGGCGAATTCGGTTCAGACGATTGGCACTCAGGCGAGCGGAGGAGCTTTTTTCGAGACTCGCTTACCCTTGGTCGCCAGCTTCGCCTTTAACGGCAAAACTTTCACGCTGGTCAACAACCACTTCTCCTCCAAAGGCGGCAGTAGTCCACTCTTTGGAGCCAACCAGCCTTCGGTGGGGGATGAGGCCAGCGGTAAGGGCCAGGAGAATTCTGCTATCAACGGTTCACTGGATCAACGCCAGACGCAGGCACAGGCAGTCAAGACCTTTGTGGATGA
>JBIKWV010000931.1:0-2847 GCA_044356135.1 Elainellaceae cyanobacterium | reverse complement strand
CATTAGGGACTTGCAACACAATTAAAGCCCCAGTTTTAGTCTGGCGCGGCTTAGCCGCGCCCGACTAAAACTGGGGCTTTAATTAACCCGTAAAACCCTTAGCCTTAAACCCCAAAAGCTGTTGCGCCTGTGAAGCGGGCGCAACAGCTTTTGGGGTTTAAGGGTTTTAACATAAAAGAGATCTGTCGCCAGAGCTGCCACCAGCTTTACTCCCTGCTGCTATGACTTTCATTGCCTACCTTCAGTGCCCTACCGGAATTGCAGGCGATATGTGCCTGGGCGCGCTGGTCGATGCAGGCGTCCCCCTGGACTATCTAACCCAACAACTCGGAAAACTCAAAATCTCCGGAGAATTTCACCTGAGAGCCGAACGTGTCCAGCGCAACGGCCAAGCCGCCACCAAAGTCCATGTTGATCTGCTGACTCCCAAATCCTCCAGCTCCCACGATTCTATCCAAGCTTCTGCCACAACCTCCACCGCTCACTCCGAGACCTCTAGTCAAACTGCTCTGCCGCACGACCACTCCCACCATTCTCATCCCCAAGACCACTCCTACCCTGATCAATTTCCCCATTCTCACGAGCACCCTCACCCTCATCCACCCATCCACCCATCCACCCATCCACCCATCCACGGTTCGGCTAGCGCTTACCGCAGTCCCCATCCTGTTCTTGAGCCTGTCGAGAGCGCCACTCATCCACCCGTCCACTCCCCCACCCGGCACCTCCCCGAAATCGAACATCTCATCCGCTCTGCCGATCTTCCCCACCGTGCGACAACCTGGAGCCTTGCCGTTTTCCGCCAACTGGCTGAAGCTGAAGGTGCAGTTCATGGCATTCCAGCGAGCCAGGTGCATTTCCACGAGGTGGGAGCCACCGATGCGATCGTCGATATTGTCGGTACCTGTTTGGGACTGGACTACCTCGGCATTGAACGACTCTACTGTTCCCCCATGCCCACGGGTGGCGGCACCGTCTGGGCTGCCCACGGACGGCTTCCAGTGCCTACCCCTGCCGTCCTGAAGCTCTGGGAGATGCGCCAGGTTCCCATCTACAGCAACGGCATCGACCGGGAACTGGTTACCCCCACGGGAGCCGCGATCGCCACCACCCTCGCCACTGACTTTGGTGAACCCCCTGCCATGCAACTGCATAAAGTTGGTCTGGGAGCAGGTTCTCATGACCTGGCAATCCCCAATATTTTGCGGCTGTGGATTGGGGAGTCGGATCATCAGAGGACTCAAGTTGGAGTCAGGCAGGCAACTCCCATCGTTTCCCATCCTGCTGCTGAGGGGCACCCGTTACAGGAGACCATCACCGTTCTGGAAACTCAGATTGACGATGCCAGCCCCCAGGCGATCGCCTACGCCAGTGAGCGGCTGTTTGAAGCGGGCGCAGTGGATGTATTTTCGCAGGCGATCGCCATGAAGAAGTCACGGCTGGGGACGCTGGTGACAGTGATCTGTCCGCCGGAGGTGGCAAACGAGTGCGAATCTATTTTGTTTCAAGAGACAACTACCCTGGGCGTGCGGCGCTCGACCCAGATGCGAACCATTCTGCACCGGGAGATGCAGACTGTGCAGACGGAGTTTGGTGCCGTGCGGGTAAAGGTCGCCCGACGGGCAGAAGCTGAAGCGGTGCAGAATGCACAGCCGGAGTATGAAGACTGTGCCCACCTCGCCCGACAGAGCGGTGTTTCCTGGCGGGAGGTGCAGCGAAAAGCACTGGAGTGTTGGCACGCGCAAAGCTGAAGAAGGGTGGCATACCCTGTATGCCACCCTTCTTCAGCTTTGAGTATGCTTAGGAAACCAGAGGGAAGCGCGATCGCCCACGCACCTGCTTGCAAAGGCGCAGTTCTGTTCCCTGAGTATTCCAGTGAACCTGGTCAAACACCTGGTGAAGAATGTAGAGACCCCGACCGCAATCACGCTGTTCATGCAGCGGTTTATCACCGCAGTCGAAGTGCGCAGGGCAGGGGGAAAAACCTGGACCCTGGTCAGAGATGACCCACCAGTATTCGTCGTCAAGAATAAAGAATTCTACCAGAACAGTCTTAGTTGGATCCAGGTTATTACCGTGCTTGGCGGCATTGACTAAAGCCTCCTGAAGACCGAGGCGCAGCTCGGCGTACCATCTTTTTGGCGTATCTGCCAGCAGGAGATCTAAAACGGGGCTCAAATGCAGAGTAGAAGCAAAGCTTACGGTTCCGCAGCGGCGTCCAGTCGAACGCGGTGTGATAGCAATCACGCAAGAACCCCCACAACGAGTATGTGCTGAAACTGGCTCTGTGTGTCCGTTGGACTATAATCATCGTAGCACAGCGATCTTGCGGTTGTCTTCCCTCAACACCAGGAAGATTATCAGCCGTTCATCTGTTCCAGATAATCGCGGTACCCTCGTTGCGCCAGCCTGTCCTGCTTCGCTGCAACCGTGTCACGCAGACTGTCGCGGTACTGCTGCACCTGATTTAGTCGCTCCGGTTGAAAGGCTGCCAAAATTTGGACGGCCAGCAGCCCAGCATTCTGGGCATTGCCGATAGCGACTGTCGCCACTGGAATTCCGGCGGGCATCTGCACAATGGAATAGAGGGAGTCAACGCCCTGGAGGTGGCGGCTGGGCACGGGTACGCCCACCACTGGGAGCGGGGTCATGGCGGCCACCATTCCCGGTAGATGCGCTGCCCCTCCGGCCCCCGCGATGATCACTTTCAAACCTCGTGTGTGGGCGGTTTTGGCATATTCCACCATGCGTTCGGGGGTGCGGTGGGCAGAGACAATTTCAACTTCACAGGGAACCTGAAACTGTTCACAAATGGCGATTGCACCCTGCATTGTAGGCAGATCGGAG
>JBIKWV010000400.1:0-5020 GCA_044356135.1 Elainellaceae cyanobacterium | reverse complement strand
CCGCCGCTTCGCGGCGGCAAAATCAGGGTTTTGGGTTCTGGTGCAAGATCTGAGCTAAGGCAAACGGGCGATCGCCTGCATCTGCTCCAGGACAACCTCCGCCAGCTCTGCAGTGGCACCCAGCGGCTCCAGCAGTTCCAGTGAAACCTGCGGAAACTGTTCCGACAATTGATCCACCTGCTGGGCGATCGCATCGGTAATCCCCCCCGCAAACAGAAAGTACGGCAATACGGTGATCCGGGTTTTTCCCGCCTTGACCAGCCTCATTACCTGGGTTTCGAGGTCGGGAGCAACAGACCAGAAGGCCGGAAGCGCATTCAGGGAGTGAGCGATCGCCTCCACGGGGGCATTCCCACCCGCCCGCCGACTGCCGTGAGCCAGCAAAATCAGACTCTCACCCGGCACAGGTGTAGGTGGATTGAGCAGTTCTGGTAGCCGGGGATGATTACCCAGGTGCGGCGTCACCTCCACGGGTAGATCCAGGGATTGACGCACAATCGTCACCTCAGATGGAATGTCTTCCATCACATGCACTCCCGGCAACAAAAACAGGGGAACAACCTGCATCGCATTGTGCCCTGCTGCGATCGCCTGCTGCCCAAATTGCAGAATCTGCTGGTGTAGCGGTAGGGGATGCAGCTCCAATGCTCCAGAGGTAATCAGCGGGGGGACAATCCGGTGGGGCAACTGCTGCGCCATCAACTGCATCAGCCGCTGCATTTCAGCCTGGGGGCGGGGATCACGGCTACCGTGGGTAACCAGAAAGGAAGCGGAGTTAAACAAAGGGCCATCGCCAAAAACAACGGTTGCCGGAAAAGATCCAGCACTATGCAGAAAGGGTAACGCATATTCTCTGGGACTGTCTGTGGCGTCTCACCCTACCCACGGGGGCGTAGCATTCGGCCTTTACATTCCGCTCTTTGCCATAACGTGTCTGCCGAATGCTACGCCCCAATTTCCCCCCTATGTCAGTCGGGTTCACAAATTCCACAGCTTAGAATGGTTCAAGGCTTTCCCGGAGAGAAAAGTGGATTTCAGGCAAACATTGGTTGTGCAGCAGGTTCGACAGGAGGCGAGTGAACTTTACGAGTCGCTCAAGCCGCTGCTGGCCGTCGATCCGCGATTGATTGACCTGATTCTGGTCGATCTGGCCAGGGTGCTGCGCATTTGTAGTCGGAGCAAGAAAGGGATTAGCGAGTTTGAATTGCTGGCCTATCTCATGCTCTACGCCCTGATCAAGCAGGACACTGAGAAGCTGAATGCTGCCCAAAAGTGGGAATTTCTGGAGAGCGATTCCCTCTCCGGGGAACTGCGGAGCAACCGTCTGAAGTACCAGAAAATTGCCCTGCAAATAATCCTGGAACTAACGCAAAATGCTGGCCCCATCGAGCAACTCACCCTCCCCTCCATCGTCAATCGTCTGGATGAGGAGAAGCAAACCAATTACCTGGAATCCGCTGTGAACGGAATCTATAAATTTGCTCAGGTGGTGACCAAAGCCGATGGAACTGTTTCCATGCAGGAGATGGAAGCGCTCTCACAGATCTGGCAAATGCTGCATAGCTATCAAAAATTCAACACCTACGAGGACGGCTTCAACCAGGCAAAGACTGCGGCGGATAATGTAAATGCCAGCAATCCAGCTTCTCCCGCCCCTGCGACCTCCCCCTCCGAAGACCCCAGCCAAATTCTGGAAAAAGCACTGGCGGAACTGCACGATCTGGTGGGCATGGACAACATCAAGGAGGAGGTACAAACCCTCACGAATTTCCTCAAAGTGCAAAAAATTCGTGCAGAGCGGGGTCTGGCCGAAACGCCAGTCTCTCTACATCTAGTTTTTTTGGGGCCACCGGGGACGGGCAAGACCACCGTCGCTCGTCTCATGGGGCGCATCTTCCACGGGCTGGGCTTTCTCGACAGGGGCCACCTGATGGAGACCGATCGCGCAGGTATGGTGGCGGGCTACGTCGGTCAGACCGCCAAAAAGGTGGAAGACCTGATCAATTCGGCGCTGGACGGAGTGCTGTTTATCGACGAGGCGTATGCGCTGGTGCCCGACGAGAGCGGGCGCGATTTTGGGCAGGAGGCCATCGACATTCTACTGAAACGCATGGAAGACTACCGCGATCGCATGGTCGTCATCGTTGCGGGCTACACCGATGAAATGCTGGTATTCATCGAGTCCAACCCCGGTCTCAAGTCCCGGTTTAACCGCTACTTCTACTTCAAGGACTACACCCCCGAAGAGCTGCTCAAAATTTTCACCAGGATCGCAGAAAAATCCCACTTTAAGCTCACACCCGAAGCCAGCGCTAAACTTCAGAGACGGTTTACTGAAGCCTATGACAGCCGCGATCGCACCTTTGGCAACGCCCGTATGGCTCGCAACCTGTTCGAGAAGACCATTGAAAAGCAGGCCAATCGCCTTGCAGTCATGTCCTCCCTGACCGACGAGATGCTGACCACCCTGGAGGCAGAGGATATTCCGTAATACAGCGCTTCGCGCTGATATAGAACCAAACTTTTTGTTGAGAGACGCGCTCAGCGCGGCTCTCAGCAAAAAGTTTGTACCACACGCGCTTGCAAAGCGCGGTATTCAACGAGTAGTGGTGTGTCGCCCTAATACTCATCGAATATTACGCTAAGCATCGTGCACACATTAACCTGTAATTGTTTTTGAGAGAGGCGCGGCTTAGCCGCACCTCTCTCAAAAACAATTCGGTTTTATTTAATTTGCGATCCTGAACAAAGTGAACCAGCCTGCGCTTTAGCCAGCTATCCTCCCTCGCGTGCAAATAGCGCGGGTCAGAATGTAGCGCGATCGCCCGCTCATCTCGTTCAATAACAGTCCCCGGTTGTTACCCAAACGACTCAGGCCGCAGCACCTCGGTTTCTGGAATATGCCGAAGCCCCCACACCGTAATCGCCTTCAGCACAGGCCGTAAACTCTGTCCCTGCTCAGTCAGGGTATAGCTCATGCGGCGGGAGTGATTGCCGTAGGGCTGTTTCGTCACAAATCCCAGTTCTTCTAGCAGCTTCAAACGATTGGCCAGGATATTGGTTGATATGCCCTCTGGCGACTCCAGAAATTCCTCAAACCGCTGCTTTCCAAGGAATAGCATGTCGCGGATCACCAGCAGCGTCCAGCGATCGCCTTACCGATCTTTAAAGCCTGCGATCGCCGTATGCAGTGTTGGATACACATGATCTGCGCCAATCTTGTAGAGCAGCCCCGATCGTTTGAGCTGCTGATATAACTCCTGTTTCACCCGCGTCATGGCAAAGGTAATGCCCTGACTCGCAAGTTCATCACGAAATGCATCCAGAGCATCGATCGCAGTGGAATCCACTTGAACGATTGCCTCGGTGTTGAGTACAAACCATTCGACGGGTTCTGTTTCGGCGGCGATCGCCTCCAGCGCCCGATGCTTAAAGTTCTGCACGTTAGCGAAACAGAGTGGCGCGTCATAGCGGTAGATCACCAGTCCCGGAATGGTCGTTGCCCCTTCCCAGTCTTCAATGTCGTGCAACCCATCAACATTTGGAACCGTCCCCAGAACAGCATCATGGGGACGTGCTATCCGCGCAAACAGATCGATGACCGACAGGCTAACGGCCACTGCAACGCCCGATAGAATATCGGTGAGCAGTACCCCCAGGAGAGTGATCAACGCCAGCGCCAGCTCTGTTTTGCGAAATCGGTAGAGCTTGATGAATTCTGACATTTCAATTAACTTGATCGCCGCGTAAATGACGATCGCCCCCAGCGCCGCTTTGGGGAATAGCGCCAGGACAGGACGCAGAAACAGCAGCACGACGACTACAACCCCCAGCGCCACCAGTGAGAAGAGCTGTGTTTTGCTTCCCAGGGAATCGCCAATCACTGTACGGCTACCGCTGCTGCTGACGGGGAACCCCTGCACAAAGCCGTTGCCAAAATTGGCAGCCGCTAGAGCCAGCAGTTCCTGATTGGGGCTAATGGAGTAGTGGTTGCGGGCAGCGAAGGAACGGGCGGTCAGCACATTGTCGGAGTAACCCACAATGGCGATGCCGACTGCGGCAGCCAGCAACGATTGGACGGATGTTGTCGGCGGAACCGCAGGCAATGCGATCGGTGGTAATCCTGCTGGAATATTGCCAACGACCGCGACACCCTTCTGATCTAGCTCCAGGAGTGTAACCAGTACGGTGGCCAACAGGACGGCCAGTAGTGGCCCCGGAGCTTTGGGGAGAAATCGCTGTACCGTAAACAGGAAAAACAGAACCAGCCCGCCCAACATCAGCGTCGGGGGGTGGATCTGATCGAGCTTACTCAGAAATTCCCCAATTGCGCTAAACGGACGTTCTGCCTTGACATCAATGCCGCTCAGCTTGCCGATCTGCCCAGTAATCATGATCACCGCCACCCCCGCCATATAGCCAATCAGGATGGGTTTCGACAGTAGATCCGCCAAAAAACCCAGACGAGCCACATAGCCAACCAGACACACCCCGCCAACTGCGATCGCCAGCAGGGCAGCCATCGCCGGGTAGTCGGCGTCAGAAACCATCAGGGGGGCGATCGCCGCTGCGGTCATCACGGCAGTCGTGGACTCTGGCCCGACTGAGAGTTGGGGAGACGACCCCAGTAGGGCATACAGCAGCATCGGGGGGAGAATTGCCCACAGTCCGGCGATTGGCTGTACACCTGCCAGTTCCCCATACGCCATGCACTGGGGAATCAGGTAGGCCGCAACAGTCACCCCTGCCAGCAGATCTCTCCGTAGCCACGCTCGACGATAGTTCAACAGGGATTTTAGCCCCGGTAGCGGCGATCGTTTGGCTTTGTTCTTGTTCATCCGCTGAATCCCATCGGGAGTCTGCCTACATTGTTGATGCTGCTGCAATGCAACTGTTCTGGAGCAGCAAACAGGGAGAGGATTGAGGATCGATTCAATTTACAGTGCTTTTCAAGCGCGTGAGGTACAAAGTTTTTGTTGAGAGCCGCGCGGAGCGCGGCTCTCAACAAAAATTTTGCGTC
>JBIKWV010000399.1:0-5021 GCA_044356135.1 Elainellaceae cyanobacterium | reverse complement strand
CAGAATAGGATGATGAACAGTGCGCCTGTGGCTGCGATCGCATACCCTGTATACCGATCAGGCAGGATGCTTGAAACGTAGAGCAATGGCTCAAAGGATTTCAGAGATTCAAATTCAAAAATCATATCTTGATCCTTTTGAAAGACTCCATGCAACCCAGCGAGTCAGGCCATAAATAATTCCCATCACCTCGTATCCCCATTGCACCAGAGGATAGTCATAGAACCACAAACGCGGCGTCATTGTGCGTGAAACTTGCGTTGGTCGAGTGCCGACAACCTGTTCCACAGTGTACCCGCAGAGAGAAAATAGCAACCAGCTACGCAACCCGTGGGGACGATTGCAATAAAGCATGACCGAACCCAAAGGCCATAGTCCCTGCTGTTGCAGCCACTGCCCCAACAAACGGGCATTGTCGAAGGTGTCCAAATAGAGACGATCACTCACCCCCACTGGTAGATAAACCTTCAGATCCGGTCGCTTCTGCATCAAATACTGGGAGGCGTATTCCTCCTCAGTGAACGCACAGCCAAAGGCATTGGCAGGCGTCAGATAAACGGCCTGACCATCAGGAACCTGCTGCACCACCTGATTCAGAACTGCCTCAAAGTAATCCGACAGACCCCACTGTTGATGGCCGTTTACCCATTCAAATGCCAGTCCTTCACTGACGACGACGTGGGCGATCGCCCCCTCCGATTCAGTCCAGATTCCTGTCTGTTTCACAGCCGCAACTGTCCTCCCTGTGCATCGGCCAACCACCGCAAACTGCGCCGCATCCCTTCTTCAAGGTCAATGCTGGGGCGATACCCCAGTTCACGCTGTGCCTTGGCTGTGGTGCAGGCAATGGTTTTGTTCATCTCCGAAAGAACGTGAATTTTCTGGTGGTAAATTCCCAACCGTTGCAGCGTTGCGTCGATGAATAGTGCCACCTCACTGGCGACGCCGGGAAGCTTCAGGCGTTTGTGGGCGCAGCGTTGGCCAAATTCTTGCTCCAGCAGTCGCTCTACTGTATCGACCACCTCATTCATGGGATACGGACGCTCATCCGCAATCCAGTAAATCTGACCATTTGCCCGGGGCGTGAGCGCCGCCAGCAGCAAACCCTGGCAGAGATTGCCAATGTAGGCCATCGATCGCCGATTGTTCCCACTGCCGACAATCGGCGCTTTGCCATCGCGGATCATCTGAAAAAACAGCGTCTGTCGGGGAGGCTGATTGGGGCCGTAGAACCAGGGGGCGCGGATCAGAACTGTTTCCATTTTGCCGCTCTGCTGGTGCTGCTGGACGACCCGTTCCATCTGCATTTTGGAACGGCCATAGCCCATGTAGGGGTTGTAGGGCGAGTTTTCGTCGAATACGTGATTGGGGCTGGGATTGCAGCCGCAGGGCGAATTGGACGACATGATCACTGCCCGTCGCACGCCTGCACGAACGGCGGCGTTCATCAAATGCTTTGTTCCCTCGACGTTCACCTGCTGAAATTCCGCCACCTTGTTGGGATGAATGATGCCTGCGGTGTGGAATAGTACTGCGCCAGAGGCGTTCTCACAGAAGCGATCGCAGTCCGATATCTCACATAAATCCCCCAGCACAACCTCCACCTGGGGCGACAGATCCTTCAGCCAGGTGGGATTTTGTCCCGGCAGCACCAGACAGCGAATTCTCAGATCAGGCTGGGGCTGCTGCAATGCTTCGTGGGTGGGCAGACCGGAGACTAATGCTTCCACCAGACTGCGCCCTAGCCAGCCCAGGGCACCCGTGACCAGAACAAGGTTTGTTCCAAAATTCATAACTCACACTGCCAAATCGTTTACAACTTGCCAAGGAACTTCAGCGCATTTCTGCGAGCGATCGCCATAATGGTTCCCTGGGGATTCACTCCAGGCGCACTACACAGCAAACTGGCGTCCGATACGTAGAGATTCTTGAAGCCATGCACCCGCCCAAAAGAGTCCGTCGCGCAGCGATCGCGGTTCTCCCCCATCGGGCAGGAGGAGAACAGGTGGATCGTCATCAGGTTGGTGTGCGATCGCGGCAGCATTTCCGGCAGGTCGAGCAAATTCTTCGGGTGGGTCAGTCGGGGGCCGTGGGTGATGCTGGGATAGAGGGCGATCGCCCCCGCCTCAAACAACAGCTTCGCCAGGTTGTGCAGCGCTTCTGCCAGAGCCTGCATATCGCCGTCCATCAGCTTGTAGCGCACCAGTGGGTCACGGAATCCAGGGACGCACCGCACGGAGCCGTGGCCTTTACCCGTGATCATGGCGTAGTAAATCCCCATCTGCTGCCAGTGAGTATCGACGGTGGCCACAGCTTCTCGATGGTCGTTCATCCCCAGTTTCAGATACGGATAAGAGCTGATCGAACAACCAAAGCTATAGCGGGGGGAAAACTGCTTCACCTGATGCACGGGCACGCCCATGTCTGCGGAATTAATCGCCTCTGGGAATTGCGCAGTGAGTTTTACCGTGGGGTGCAGCCGTAGCGCATTGCCGATGTTGCGGGTGATGCCACTGCGACGCAGGAGTGCCGGAGTTTGCACCGCTCCGCCTGCGACAAAGACTGTGTCAGCAGTGATTTGAATCGGACGAGGATGCTCTGCGGCTGGACGGTATTCTCCCCGCAGCACCCACAAATTTCCTTCCTGCCGAATCCGGTGGATGCGCGTCTGCGGCAAGAGCTGACAGCCCGCCTTCAGCGCTTGCGGCACGAAGGTCTTTGTCATGGATTGCTTGGTGCCCTTCGGAGGTGCCGTTGGATCACTGCTTTCGTCATACCGAAACCAGCGGGGCACTTCTGCCGCCTGCCATCCCAGTTTGACCGCTCCCTCGTAGAGCTTGAGCGAAGCCGCAGGCGGTTTACCGGGCATCAAGCAGACATTCACCGCCCGTTCACAGGCTTCAAAATGGGGCAACAAATCTGTTTCTTCCAGCGCCTGCACCTGGTACTGCTGCCGCCACTGGTGGAGAACCTCCGCTGGTGTGCGATAGTACAGTCCACTATTGATTTCACTGCCGCCACCGACACAGCGGCCTTCGACATATTGCACCTTTGGGCTTCCCAGTGCAGCCGTCAGCCCCCCATTGCGATACTTCTGCTCCATTTCCTCGACGGAAAAGGGTGGGCAGGATTCCAGCGGCAGATAGGGGCCTTCTTCAATCAGCAATACCCCTAGCCCCGCTTCTGCCAGCAGACAGGCCGTCACGGAGCCGCCGGGACCAGAGCCGATCACAGCCACTTCACAGCGAATTTCAGGGGGGACTTCAGCGGGGGATTCGGTCAGAACGGAGGGGGGGGTAGGGGCAACCATCAGGAGGGGGTTTGACTGACTGAGCAACGAAACAGGGCAAGACTTTCGTAGAAACGGACGAGATCGCGACAGGCACCCAGCGGTGAATTGCGCCACTGTGCCAGCAATTGCTGCTGACAGACGGGCGACAGACGTTCAAACGATGTACCGCCTTTCACCACACTCCAGGCATTAAAACCCAGCGTCAGCACCACAATCGGCAATTGCAGAAAGTCGGGCATGCGGCAGTGCTGCGCCAGGACAAACTGCACCACTACAGCAACGACCTGGGACTCTGGAGGCGAGTCGGATTGCTGAAGCACCGCAGTGCAGATCGCGGTGGCAACGGTTTGAAATCGCTGGGGCTGAAAAGCTGGCATGGGCTACCTATTATTGAATCAATCCCTGGGATTTGAGCCAAAAAATCAAAAAGACGGTCACGACCCAGCCCACGACGGTAAGGAGGGTTGGCAGGTCGGTCAGCAAGATTTCTTCCGGTCGTTCCGTGTGTTTTGCAGGAATATTGTGCGTATTATCAAACACCTGTCCCGGATCACTCAGAAACTGATAGCGAAAAATACCGTATAGCACAAACGGAAAGGTCACCATCATCCACTGCGTGCTGGCACCGCCGACAATCGGGCCGGAACTCCACAGGGCATAGCTCATCAGGGCAGCCGTTGTGACAATATTTTCCATGCGGGTCAACAGCGACAGCGAATACTGCTTCAATACGGCGCGAGTTCTGCCGCCGTAAAGTTCCAGAAACCGCAGTTCGGCTTTGCGCTTCTCAACGCCCAGAAACAGCGCCAGCATCCCGGTACACAGCAAAAACCAGGGCGACATAGGCAGTCCCGTTGCAGCGGCTCCACCACAGGCCCGCAGCACAAAACCGAGGGCGATCGCCATAATATCCAGAATCGGCATCCGCTTCAGGCGAAGGTTGTAGGCGAACTGTAACAGGGCGTAGGCCAGCAGCATGCTCCCCAGCAGTGGAGCCGCGAACAGCGCCAGGGCGATCGCCCCCCCCAGCAAAGCCGATGCCATCAACCAGGCTCCGGAGAGGGTGATCTGACCAGCGGCGATCGGGCGCTTGCACTTTACGGGATGCTGGCGATCGGCCTGAATGTCCAGAATGTCGTTAATTAAGTAGAACCCGCTGGAAACAAAGCAGAACAGGACGAAGGCCAGCATTGCTTCCCACAGAGAAGCTGGATGAAGGCTGAAAGCGAAGAGCGGGGCTGCAAACACCACCAGATTCTTCGTCCACTGGCGGGGTCGGAGTGCGATCAGATGCGGTAGGCCAAGACCCTCAACCGAGGATTGCTGACTCAGCGGAAAGCGACTAAAGTTCATGATTAATCAAGTCTAGAAATATCGGTTCAGCAGTTCTGGCTTTCCATTCGACAATTGTGCGCAGCACCGCAGCCTGCACCAAATCCTGACACCCTAAACCCTGTTTAACCTGTGATGCGATCGCCCCTTCGAGAGCAAGACCGCTATCGTCAGCGAAGATGCCGCCACCCTAATTCGGTTTTGTTGCAATCTAACGATGCCTTCTGCTTAGAACATGCCCATTTTCTGTCCTACAGTCATCACAGGCGAGGTAGACAGCGCTTTGCCCTGAGATGGAACCAAAGTTTTTATTGAGAGCTGCGCGGAGTGCAGCTCTCAATAAAAACTCTGTACCTCACATTTGACTAAATTGCGCCGATTTTTCCTGAAACGCTGA
>JBIKWV010000398.1:0-5025 GCA_044356135.1 Elainellaceae cyanobacterium | reverse complement strand
CTGCGGTTAATTGAACGTCACGCTGCACCGGGCCTGGAAGCAATGGATCTGGGATCGGGATCGGGGATTCTTGCGGTGGCAATGGCAAAGCTGGGGGCACAGGTGCTGGCGGTCGATAATGACCCCGTTGCGGTGCAGGCGACGCGAGGAGCAGTGCAGGAGAATCAGGTGGACGCTGCGGTTACCGTTGTGCAGGGAAGTCTCGGTCGCGGCAGTAGCCTGGGCCACTGGATGGGTGGGAGCCTTCAGGAACCGGGAGAAACGGTGGGGGCGATCGCCCAGTTTGACCTGGTTGTTGCAAATATCCTGGCGCGAGTCCATACAGCCCTTGCTCCGGATTTCCGCAATGCTCTCAGATCGACAGAAACTCACCGGGGTGTTTTAATCACAGGCGGCTTCACGACGGATTACGAAGCAGAGGTCGTGGCAGCGCTGCGGGAGGTTGGGTTTGAAACAGTGGACTGTGAGCGATCGCACGAATGGGTGGCATTCGCTCACCGACTTTGTAGCGCTTCGCGCTGAGCTAGAACCAGATTTTATGTTGAGAGCTGTGAGGAGCGCGGCTCTCAACATAAACTTTGTACGACATGTGCTCGCAAAGCGCTATTGCAATCCTAAATCGTTTGTGAGAAGGGGGTGTGTGGGCACCGCCCCCACGCAGGGGTTCCATATGGGTATCTTGCTTGCCAGAAAACTGGGCGGGCATCCTGCCACCCACATCCTTGTCCTATCAATTGATTCAAGCCCACCAATCCGACGAATTGTAGAGGTAAGTTTCTATCTTTGGGCTTTCATATTTCTTTCATTTTTTGGGATATTCTTGAAGATATGGTTTATCTCATAATCTTTTCATTTTTTAGCTGAGCATTGCTCTCATTGGAGAATTTATGCAAGGAGCACTTTCAGGCCAATTTAACCAGCGCCGCTACCCCTCCAGTCCTGACGTTGTTCGCCTGGGTGGAGTGGCCCGTGCGCAGGTGACTCCCGGTATTGCGATCGAGCGCTTAAGTGTGCAGTACCGTTCAGTCAAGGCATTGCAGGATGTCAGTTTGCTGATTCAGCCCGGTCGTCTGATCGGAATCTACGGCCCCAACGGTGCGGGTAAAAGCACATTGCTCAAGGCCATGCTGGGACTGATCCCCGCCAGTGGAACGGTGCAGTACGATGGTGCTCCTCTGACGGAGCGACTCGACCGGGTGGCCTATGTGCCGCAGCGATCGCAAATCGACTGGGCCTACCCCGCCACTGTGTGGGACGTGGTGATGATGGGCCGCGTCCAGCGAACGGGCTGGTTCCGCCGCTTCTCGGTTCCCAGCCGGCGGGTTGCGATGGCCGCTCTGGAGCGAGTGGGGATGGAGGCATTCCGCGATCGCCCCATTGGTCAACTCTCCGGTGGGCAGCAGCAGCGGGTTTTCCTGGCTCGTGCTCTGGCCCAGGAAGCCGAGATTTTCTGCCTGGACGAACCCCTTGCCGGAATCGACCAGAAAACCCAGGAGATTATCTTCACCCTTCTCCGGGAACTGGCGGACGCTGGAAAAGTCGTGATGGTGGTCAACCACGACCTGGGCGAATCGATTCAGAACTTTGACGACCTGCTGTTGCTGAACCAGTCTGTGGTGGCCTGGGGCGATCGGACTCAGGTTCTGACGCAGGATAACCTCTACCGCGCCTACGGCGGTCGGGTGGTTTTCGCGGCATAAAATTTATCCTGCTATGGGGATGAATTATTCCATTGGGAGGGCGTGGCATTCGGGCGATACATGGACGATAAGCAGAAGAAGTTGTTAGCCGAATGCCGCGCCCCTACATTCCCACCCATCCACCCATCCACCCTGTTCTTGAGCTTGCCGAAAGATCCACCCATCCACCCATCCACCCATCCACCCATCCACCCATCCACCCATCCACCCATCCACCCCTATGGATCTCCTCGAACCCCTGCAATATGCCTTCATGCAGCGCGCCGTTATCACTGCGGTGCTGGTTGGTCTGGTCTGTGCTGTTGTTGGCAGCTATCTGATGGTGCAGCGGCTGGCGCTGTTGGGAGATGCCATCAGTCATTCAGTGCTACCGGGGCTGGCGATCGCCTTTATGCTGGGGGCCAATATTTTTGTGGGTGCATTTGTTGCTGGGGTGCTGAGTACGATGGCGATCGCCTGGATTAAGGCGCGATCGCCCATTAAGGAAGATGCTGCCATGGGGATCGTGTTCTCGGCCTGCTTTGCGCTGGGGATCACGCTGATTACGCTGATTCAGCACAGCAATAAAATTGACCTTAACCACTTCCTGTTTGGCAATATTCTGGGGGTGACCTTTGATGAAGTCTGGCAGACCGGGTTAATTGTGGGTCTCGTGCTGCTGGTGGTTGTGCTGCTGTACAAAGAACTCCTGTTCTACACCTTCGACCCCCTGGGGGCACAGGCGACAGGGATGCCCACAAACCTCCTGAACTTTGGCCTGATGGTTCTCATCGCCCTGACGATCGTGGCCAGTATGAAAGCGGTTGGTGTAATCCTGGTGCTGGCGCTGTTGATTACCCCCGGAGCCACGGCCTACCTGCTGGTGAATCGTCTACACCAGGTGATGCTGCTGGGTGCTCTCATTGGCGTTGTTTCCAGTCTCAGTGGCATGTACCTCAGCTATTTCTTCAATCTGCCGTCAGGGCCAGCGATCGTCCTGGTTGCCTCTGGTTTGTTTCTGCTGGCGCTGCTGTTCAGTCCCCGTCACGGTGTCCTGACTCATCCGCAGGCAAAAGTTGGTGAGCCTGCAATTTGGCGAGAGATTCGAGGACTGTTTCGGCAGAAAAGGCTCTCCTAAAGAAAACTCCGCTGGCTTCGACTCCGCTCAGGCAGCTCTTCGTTCTCGTTACTGGCCTCTGACTAGAAAATAGAGTTATGGGTTTAAGCAGCAGTCTGAGGTTGGGGTTGCAGGGTGACTGGCCAGGAATGCTAACTGGAGGCTCTGCCTCCAGCTCGGAATGAGAGGCGAGCCTCTAAAGCTCGTCCCCAAACTGAGCCTGGGGACGAGGACGGTAATTTCGTTGCCTCAAGACATTTTCCTTTAGCCCCTCTAGCAGAGCAGCCTGCCCTGATTTTGTCGAAGGGGAGTCGAAGCCAGCCTCCCAATGAACCCTTACCTACGCCTCGTCCTTGTCTGGTTCATGTTCAACCACGAAGACATTGGAGTAAAGATTTGCGATAATTTGCTGCCCCTGCTGGGTCAGTGATAGATAGCGCAAACCATCCTTGACGTAGGGATAGACCCCGTTCCAGTAGAACTTGGGATAGTTCTTGCGCAGATCGCCCGGATGGCGGTAGCCCAGGTGCTTATTCACTCCGGTTTCTTCAAACTCGTAGTAGAGCGCACCAATCTTCTTCAAATAGCGGGGATCGCTGAGCTGCCCGATCAGATCCGCCGCTCGTACCAGGCCGGGATAGTTCTCGGTGTCCTGGTGGTCGTCGTCATGGGGAACCGGGAACCGAGTCAACTCAATGTTCCGCTTCACCAGTTCGGCGTCGATTAGCTTGTTGTTGCCAAAGCGCTCGTCTACAAAAAGTTTGGCGCGATCAACGTGGTAGGGGGTCAGGCTGGCGTCGGAGGCACCCGATTGGAGCTGCACCATTGCGCCGTTGTTGCCCGTCGAGTACCAGTCGTTAGAATCGGCCCGACAAACTCCCTTGACGTAGCCAATGTCGTGACAGACCAGCGAGACAATAAAGTGAAGCCAGTCCTCGCAAGACACGCCACCCTCCCGGATGTGCTTGCCCCGCAGAATCTCCTGCCCTACCAGCGTCACCAGGATGGTGTGTTCAACGTTGTGATAGAGGGCGTCGCTGTTGGCAATGTTCTCCAGTGCCATTGCCCCTACCCATCCGATGATGTCTTCATAGTCTGACCGCAACCCACCATAGGTATGGCGGTAGCCATCCTTGAGCTTGGTGACAAAATCGGAAATCAGAAGTTCGGTAGCGTTAAACATCCTGGATTCTCACTTACTGAGGGGTTTTCAGAGGTTGTGTAGAACCAATCCCTTGTCTGAAAAGGGCATACTGATACCCTAGCGTACCCAGAGATCCTTAGTTGTGAGCTACGACAACATTTCAAGTGACTGTTTGGAGGGTGAGGGGCGATCGCCATCGACCATTGGGATGACACGGCTCACATTGGAGAGGGACATGAGGGTTTATGATTAAGGGAATCATTTAATTTGAGATCAAGATTCCGCCGATTCTCCCTGGCTTGGCTGAGTGCGGTCTTTCACCCCCGGTATCAGTAATAGCCCTCCATGCAAGACCGTTTTAACGCCCGTGACCGTGACCCTTCTCTGATCCGCTCTGCTCCTTTCTTTACCGGACTGCCGGAGGATGCGGTAGAAGCTGCGATCGCCCATGTGGTGACCCGCAGCCACCCGCCCAACCAGTTGCTGCTCCTGGAGAACGATTGGGGTAGTTCTGTGTATTTTATTCTTGAAGGCTGGGTCAAAATTCGCACCTACAACCTGGACGGAAAGGAAGTTACCCTCAACATTCTGGGCAAGGGTGAACTGTTTGGGGAGATGGCTCCCCTGGATGAGGTGCCCCGCTCCACAGATGTGATCACCCTGGTGCCCACGGTCATTGGCAACATGCCCGCCCAGGATTTTGTGAAATTACTGCAATCAGAGCCAAAGGCAGGGATCAGGCTGGCTCAACTGATGGCGCGACGACTGCGGCAGGTGAACCGACGACTGCGACTGCGGGAGTCGGATAGTGTGTCGCGGGTGGCAGATATTCTCCTGTTCCTGGCCGATGGCCAGGGCAAGAAAGGTCAGCAGGGCATTGAAATCCCCAACCTGCCTCACCGGGAGCTGAGTAGCCTGAGTGGTCTGGCGCGTGAAACGGTGACGCGGGTATTGAGCAAGCTGGAGCGCAAAGGCATGATTGCACGGGAGCGTGATATTCTCTGCATCCCCGATATTGATGCCCTGGAGCGATTGTTAGTGTAGTGAATTGACCTCGGAGCTGGCTTCGGCTCCGCTCAGCCAGC
>JBIKWV010000396.1:0-5033 GCA_044356135.1 Elainellaceae cyanobacterium | reverse complement strand
CCATCTCCGGGTCGCTTGGGTCAACCAGCGCTTTGACCATCTATTTGGTGACGACCCACTATCGCCTACCCTCTACTCCCCCAACCAATAGATGCGCCCGGGGGCGAGCAGAACTGCCCTTTTCAGTTTCGCTTTGCCTGGAGGCGGCAGTGGGCGGCGGAGAGTGAGGGGGACTGTCCTCGCGTCAGCTTTCTGTCTAAAGGGACGCTGTTGCCGGATGCTCGGCTGACTGATGCCGAAGGCTACGACAAAATGTGGTCTGGATCAACCCCAGGGATGCGGAGGAGTATCACCAGGCGGACTTTGATGGCGACCAACTGATGGTCAGCTCTGCCAGCCGCTTGCCCAACATTGCCAGGGAAACCTTACACGCTGGAGAACTGGGACGATTTGAGGCGATCGCCCAGCGTCCCAAGCGGGCATATGCCGGGGTAGCGGATGAGGTGGGGGGATTGAAATACCGCAATCTGGCACAGGTTGCGGCAGCGGTAAATCAGAATAAAGTGGGTCTGGTGGCAACCAACATTGGGCGGGTCCAATCGTCGATGCCGGGGGAGGGGGAGAACCCGGAGCGGTTCGAGCGACGACAGCGAAAGCTGCTCAACCGTCTGTTTCAGGCGCTTCAGGTGGAGGTGGATTCGCCCAAGAGTGCTGAGCGATTAGAAGACATCAAGGAGATTAATGGAGAGAATCTTCTGCTGGATGCAAGGCAGTGGTCGGATTTGCGTCCCAGTCCCTTTTTTGACTACAAGAAGAACGATCGCCTCTACAAAAGTTTTGCCATGCCCGCTGAGGCTCCGGGTTCGCTGAATGTGCTGGCGCGGGAGGTGGTGAACCCGTTGTGGGAGCCGACTCGAATTCGCAGCCGCGTTTGCTTCGCAGTTCCCCGAAGGGGTAAACGCCACGAGTTTCGCTATCTGTTCCCTAAGGAGGGTTTGTCGGTGGATGCGCTGGAGTGGGCGGAGGGGCTGAAGACCCGCTTCCAGCAAGCCAGAGATGAGATTCAAGAACGGGTAGGGGAAGACCGGGATGCCTTCAATGAGGAACTGGGTAAGCTCTACGACAGCTACCGGGCGGAGATCAATGAGCTGTTTCCAACGCCGGAGGAGCGGTTTGAAGGGGCTGCTGCGCTCTGGTACACGCAGCACACGCGCCCGGAGTTGGATCGGCATCGGCGGGACTGTCTGGTGCTGGCAGCCCAGATGGGAATTACGTTTGGGCTTCAGCATGGGTACGATCTCCCCAGCGAAGCTATCTCCAGAGATGCCTATGTGCTGAGTGTGCCGTTTGGCTCTGATGCGATTCGCTGGAAGGAGATGCTGGAGCAGAAGGGCATTGCTTTTGATGCGGTGATTCATCCACAGTTGCCGCTGATTGAGTTTGCGTTCAAGGAGATTTCGACTCGACTGGTGGAGAAGCTGGAGGCGAAGTTTGGCGGGAACGTCAATGACATCGATCGCTTGTCTGTGCCGGATGATTTGCGAATTATCCCTCCAGCGGATCACGGGTGGGCAGAGTCTCGGCAGGATTCGGGAGTGGGAGCGCTGGCGTATAACCTGTTTACTGAAGAAGTGTGTCAGCAGCTTCAGACCTTTCAGTTTGGGGAGATCAAGCTCCTGGGGATTCGCCACAATGATTTTGCGGGGGAGAACTTTGCCGGTAAGGAGTGGCGAAACCAGACGGTTCAGTTTCAGGTGGGGGAGTTTGAGCTGCCAGAATTGCATCCGGAGTATTACCGCTACCACGGGACGCCGATCGTGCAGATTGATGGGAAGAACCTGGGCACCTTCTCACCGGATACGCCCAAGTTGCCGATTGGCAGCTCCTTTGAAGCGACGCTGCGACCGGAGGGTTCCAGTGTGCTGTTGAAGGTAAATCCCGATTCAATTCAACTGCCCAATCCAGCGTTGACTGACTCTGATTCAGTACAGACTGTAGAAACAGAGCGGGAGAACTGGCGAAGGGAGATGGCAGAGGGGCTGATGACAGCGATCGCCACCACTTACAATCAACAGTCGTCAAAGGATACTGAGGTGGCGCAGTTTCGGGTGGGCGATCGGTGGACTGCTTACGTTCAACCCACAGGAGACTTCATCGTTCGCAATGAGGCGCGACGCACGGTTTGCCGGGGGAATCTGCATAATGGTGAGGAGTCAGTTCCACTGTCGGAGAGCGATGCGGGTGAATTGGAGCGGATGCTGGTGGAGAGGGGGCGATCGGTTCAGTCGGGTAGGGAGCGATCGTCAAATTCAACTACCGCTCAGTTGTCTGTATGATGGGCATTGATTATCTTCGCCTTCGGAACTTCTTGCGAAATGTGCAATGGCAATCGATCTGGACATTCTTAAAACCGAATATTTACAGAACGATTTATTCACCCAGCATAATCGGCTGGTTGAAAACCTGACTCAAATTCAAGCGCTGGTTCAGATAGAAGCAGAGGAGCAGCGTATTCAAACCTTACTCAGAGAAACTCAATTTTTTGTTGAATGGATTGTCCCCGGTATCAATCCAGAAATCTACACTGAATTCGCTGCCGAGTTGGTTGAGCTACAGCGCCAGTTGAGTCGCTGGAAGCTCTGGTGGTCAATAATCTGGGTAAAATCAACGGATCGCTTGCAGGTGGCTGCTGACGCTCAGCAGTGGTGCGATCGCTTGCAGGCGAATTTCGCTTTACTCAATGATTTACAGCCTGAAGCCTGATGTCGCTTAGCACAGGCTTACACCAAGGGAGCAACCGCGCTCAAGAATCGTAGGTTACTCCGGCAGTATCTTTTCTAGCAATGTGTAAATGTCTTTTTTGTCGCCTTCCTTGCGCCTGCCCATTCCAACCACTACGACAAGAATTTGTTCTTGCTCTACTTTATAGACAATCCGATAACGCTGCCCAACGGCTCGAACGCTACGAAAGCCTGAAAGATTATCTACCAAAGCCTTTCCTTGCTTTTCAGGATCGATTTTAAGTTGGTCGATGCGATCGCGTAGTTTTTCCTGCTCCCGACGATCTTTAACCGCAGCCAGCATTTCGAAGGCAAGTGGAGTGAGTCGAATCTCGTATTCAGTTTGATGAGCTGCCTCACTCATAGTCCTAACTCTGCTTTAGCACTCTCCCAGGAAACAGTTTCTCCCTGTTCAGCTTGAGTGATGCTCTGACGCAGTTTGGCAACAAATTCGGTGTCGGTGAGAATGTCGAGGGTTTCTAGCAGTTCAGTCAAGTGAGTGTAGCTGAGAGCAGCAATGACGGGAACACCATCTTGAGTAATGATGATGGGTTCGTCGGTCAGTTCGCCCGGAAGATCGGGCAGTTGTTGCTGGGCCTGGGCGATCGTGAGTTGCTTGGGCATGGGTTATAAGGTGAGTAAATTTTAATTTGATGGAACACTCGATGTTAAGTAGAACGTAGGATTCTTAGGCTCTGGTTTAAAGGCGATCGCGTCGATCAGCCTTCTGAGGTTTCAAACAATTTGGTGTGATATATAGGTGTAGATTGGCTGATAACGTGAAGATTCATGAGACCGCGATTTTATAACTTGATTTTAACGTACAACGTCTCCTGATGCAGACGTGAATTCTTCGTAGTAGTAGGGCGATCGCCACCACCTATCAGAAGCAGTCGTCAAAGGGTGCTGAGGTGGCTCAGTTTCGGGTGGGCGATCGGTGGACTGCTTACGTTCAACCCACAGGAGACTTCATCGTTCGCAATGAGGCGAGACGCACGGTTTGCCGGGGGAATCTGCGTAGTGGTAAGGAAACCATGCCACTTTCAGAGGATTATACTGGTGAGTTGGAGAGGATGTTATTGGAGAGAGAACAGGTATTTCAGAAGGGTAAATATCGATTTCTCCATTCCAATCTATCCTCTGAATATGATTAGTGATCGCTTGCAGGTGAGATTTACGCTTTATCCAATGATTTATAGGCAAGATCTTTATGGTACTCAACTAAATCTATACGAGAGAGGCAATCGCACTTATTTTTGCTGGATTTTATAAGTCGCGCCGCAAGAATAGGTATTGCCCTGCTGACATACCTATTCCAAACGCTCCCCACCACCTGTCCCACTTATTTCCTTGTCGCCATAATACCCACCATCCCCAAGGTGATGGAAGGTGACCATCTGGAGCCAAAGTGTCAAAGATTATGTGTTTATACGAAATCCAGGAGCCTTTTACACGCCACCCAACTGAATCTCCAAACTTATTGAAAATTATTGAGCCTCCATAAAATCCACCCTCATTGGGACCACAGTTTAAAAAAAGTTTCTTCTGCACACTGAAACCAAACTTGCCGTTGCTGTGTGTAACCCAGAGATGATCAATATGTTGCAAATCCTGAGAGGGGAACATTTTAATGTCTTCTGGTCGTAGCCAGCCTTCCTTCTGCCGATCCATTACCTCACACATGCGATCGGCTGTCTCCCGATCTGCTTCTTTCCATTTTCCTGCCTTCAGTAAATCCCTTAATTGGATGTAGTAGTTTGCTCCAAATCGCTCGGAACTTAGATCATCCCTGGTAGTTGATAAGGGGGTGTCTAATACAAAATTTTCATCATTCTGGTTTATCAACGAATTTCTAAGTGCTGTTAATTCCTCAGATTTAAATACACGATCAAGCAATTTCCATCCCTCGTTTGTCGGTACTATGATGTCTCCTTCTTGATCGTAGTGATCGCCAATCACACCTCCAGCAGCAGTGATTAAATCGTGTATAGCTGCCAATGTAAAGTTTCCATGCTCAAATTCCTCATGTTGAATATGACCAATAATCTTCTTTTGTCGTGATAAGTCTAACTGAGCTAGCCCTTTTGAAAGAAACCAAAAAGTAAAGCTTTGTTCATCAGTGAAATTCTCCTTGTTTCTCAGAACAAAGCGTTTCTCAACTCCTGTTATGATGACTCCCGCATAATAGGCTATTTGAGTATCTGAGAGCGATTTAATACGTTCTCTAGCAAGTTCAACTAGCTGATCAAAAAAGGGAAGTTTTAGCTCTCTCTCAATTTTCTTCTTCAAGTCGTCTTTAATAGATCGTGCTAG
>JBIKWV010000395.1:0-5034 GCA_044356135.1 Elainellaceae cyanobacterium | reverse complement strand
ATGTCTTGGTTTTTGCCATCTCTCACTCTGATTTTACCTTAGTACGATTGTATTTGACAATTGAGGGACATCGAGTCCCTCAATTGCAGATCCTATCCCTCCCCACCGCGTAGGCGGATGGGGTATCCCGGAGATTTAGATGACTATGAACTCTGCCCATCTTTCTGAATCCTCCTCGGACGAGCGATCGCCCACTTCCGACATTGCCCCCCCAACCACTCACGACCTGGAAATTCTCGGCGTCTCCAAACGCTTTGGTGCAGTCAATGTGCTGGAGGAAATCAACCTCAGCATCAAAACGGGAGAATTTGTTGCCCTGATGGGGCCTTCGGGCTGCGGTAAGACCACGCTCCTGAGAATCATTGCAGGACTGGAAAGCATGACGACAGGTGAAATTCTGCTGCGCGGCAAAGATATTGCTCAGCTCCCCGTCCACCAGCGCAACACGCCCATGGTGTGGCAGAACTTCGCCCTGTTTCCCCATCTGAATGTCCAGCAAAACATTGCCTTTGGCCTGACGCTCACTCCCCACAACAAAGCCGAAGTCCAGGGCCAGGTCAAAGACATTGCGGCCATGATGCGGCTGGATGGCCTGCTCGACCGCCGTATCAGTCAGCTCAGCGGCGGGCAAAAACAGCGGGTGGCGATCGCCCGCGCCCTGATCACCGAACCCCAGATTTTGCTGCTGGATGAACCCATGAGCGCCCTCGATCCCCACCTGCGGGTGAGAATGCAGGGCGAACTGAAGCGGCTCCAGCAGTCCCTCGGTATTTCCTTTATCTATGTCACCCATAACCAGAACGAAGCCTTCTCAATGGCCGATCGCGTGGTGGTGATGAACCGGGGGCGAGTCGAGCAGGTGGGCACCCCTGCCGAGATCTACAGCCGTCCCGCCACCCACTTTGTGGCCGAGTTTGTCGGCAACAATAACCTGTTCGATGGCGAGGTGGTGGAGCAAAGCAGCCATATGGTCAGGGTGCGCTGTCCCCAGGGAATTCTTCAAGCACGGTTGGAGGAGGGTGGCGATCGCCATTCCTGGGCATCCGGTAAGCGAGTAACGGTTGTGGTTCCCGCCGATCGGATGGCGATCGCGGCGGCTGACACCGCTCACGAAAACAGCATTCGTGCCACGCTGCGGGGCTTTGAGTTCATGGGGTCTCAGGTGATCTATTTCCTGGAGACCGACACGGGCTACGAAGTCCGCATGATTCGCCAGGAAGCGCTCGACCATAGCCTTGCCATTCCCATCAACACCGAGCTTCAGCTTGCCTGGAAAACTGAAGACACTGTGCTGCTGGGCGAAC
The DNA here is from genome assembly GCA_044356135.1 of Elainellaceae cyanobacterium. Lineage (GTDB taxonomy): Bacteria > Cyanobacteriota > Cyanobacteriia > Elainellales > Elainellaceae > CAZVXA01. The sequence continues at coordinate 3,730 of JBIKWV010000395.1, read as the reverse complement.
GGATGATGTGAAGGGGCGCACCTCCTCATTAAGGCTTAAGGTGCACACACAAAAATCAACCAAACTACGACTCAACAATCTGATCCCCCTAAATCCCCCTTAATAAGCTACCGTGTACACACAAAACATCCCAACTACGGCAAATGGCTTGAGATCCCCCTCAATCCCCCTTAAAAAGGGGGACTGCCGATCCAGTTCCCCCCTTTTTAAGGGGGGTAGGGGGGATCAAACCAGGCAAATACCCATTCGGCGGACTTGTGTGTACACCGTAGCCCTTAATAAGGGGGGCTGGGGGGATCAAACCAGAACTTAAAGCAAACAATCGCCGTGACCACCCAAATCCCCGCCTCCAATCAGTCCGATCGCTCTGACGCCCCCCCCAGTCAGGCCAGCCTGCTGAAGTATATCTGTCTCGCTCCAGCCGTCATCTACGACAGCATTTTCTTTCTGCTGCCGTTGCTCTTTCTGGTCTGGATTGGCTTCTGGACAACTGAGAACTACCGTGCCATTCCTGGATTTTCATTAGAAAACTACCTGGATATCTTCAGCCAGTTTTTCGCCAGATCCCGCTACGCCCTCGCCATCCTGCAATCCCTGTGGGTGGCAGTCACCACCACAGCGCTGGGAATTCTGCTGTGCTATCCCTTCGCGATGGCGCTGGCCTTTCTGGTGCCGGGACGGCTGCAAAGACTGCTGCTGGTGCTGGCGATCGCCCCCTTCTGGACGAGCTACATCCTGCGCCTCTACGCGTGGCAGACGATTCTCAACAACAACGGTCTGCTTAACTCACTGCTGCGGCAGCTCCAGTTGATCGAGCAACCGTTCCAGATCATGTTCACCCAGTGGGGCACCCGAATTGGGCTACTGCACTACCTCGCGCCGATTATAATTTTGATTCTGTATCTGGTGTTGCGCAACAGCGATCGCAGCCACATCGAAGCCGCCCGCAATCTGGGAGCAACTCAGTGGCAGACCTTCTGGCGCGTAATTCTCCCCATCAGCAAACCCGGCATCGTTTACAGCGCCATTTTTGGCCTGATTATTAGCCTGGGGGATGTGCTGTCGGGAATTATTCTGGGCGGGGGAACGGGCCAGTCCATTCTGGGGCGAGTGCCGCTATTCTCCACGATGATTCTCAACGAATATGCCGCATCTACTAATCTGCCCCGCACTTCTGCACTGGCCACGATTCTGATCGTGATCATGATTGTGATCCTGGCGCTGGGCTTCAAACTTTCTGAGTCGGCGGACTAACCGGAGGAACATGACACAGCGCAAATTTGCATCGGATCGAGTGTTTGCGATCGCCGGATGGGTCTACCTGGCACTGGGCTTTGTGTTCCTGCTTCTGCCCATCGTCACCCTCGTTATGTTCTCCTTTGAGGACTCCCGTTTCCCGACAATTCCCTGGTCGGGTTGGACACTCCGCTGGTATCAGGATCTGTTGACCGATGGGCGAATGCTCCAGTCGCTCCAGCGCAGTCTGATCGTTTCTCCGCTGTCTGCTGCCGCAGCGACAGTGCTGGGATTTTTTGCCTCCTACGCCCTGAATCGATTCAACTTCCCCGGCAAAAACTTACTGTCTACACTGTTCATTGTTCCCATCCTGGTGCCACCCCTCATTCTAGGAGTCGCTTTTCTGGGACTGCTGTCACGACTGAATTTGCAGGGACAACTGTTCAGTATTTTTCTGACCCATGTGGTGATTCTGATTCCAACGGCGATCGCCCTCATCGGTCTGCGTCTCGCCCAGATGCCAAAAGAAATCGAAGAAGCCGCCTGGAATCTGGGAGCAAATGAGTGGCAGGCGTTATACCGGGTCGTTCTACCCTGGGCGATTCCCGGCATCGCGGGAGCATGGCTGCTGGCATTCACCTTTTCATTTGATGAATTTGTCATCGCCTGGTTCGTTTCCGGGTTTGAACCAACGCTCCCCGTTTCCATCTATACGTTCCTTGGATCAAACCTGAGTCCATCTCTCAATGCGATCGGTACCATTGTTTTTGGTATCTCCGTTGTGTTGCTGGTGGGCGTAGAGTTACTGTTAATTCCCCTCCTGTTAGACAAAAAATCGGTTTCCGAATAATCAGGAGTATCAATCCATACATCCGTTGATGATGAGTTCGCTGAGCGGGGTGGAGTTCCAGCAACATCAAATTCCCAGTCCCCAGCGACCGAGCGCAAACAGCCCTGCGGCTAACGCCCCACACAGTGGAATCGTCACGATCCAGGCTGTTCCAATCTGCCACAGAGTTTGAACTTTAACGGGAGTGGCTTCCTGCGCCTGTCGCACCAGTCCCACGCCCACGACCGCTCCCACCAGCGCATGGGATGTGGATACCGGAAGCCCCAACCGGGTAGCCAGAAGAACCGTAACTGCCGTTGCCAGTTCCGCAGAGAAACCAAGACTGGGCTGGAGTGGGATAATTCCCTCCCCAATCGTGCGAATCACATTTTTTCCCAGCACCGCCAGCCCCCCAACGAGACCTGCACCACCCAGAAGCAGCACCCAGAGAGGAATAGTAAAAGCAGCATCGATGGTGCCGGGGACGGTGTGGTACTGCTGGACGAAGGCGATCGCCGCCAGAGGAGCCACTGCATTACCGACATCATTGGAGCCGTGGGCGAAGGCGACGAAGCAGGCGCTGAGGATTTGGAGGCGGGCGAAGAGAAACTCGGAGCGCTGATGGGCGCTAGATGAGTGGATGAGTGGGAGGGGGGATGGGTGGATGAGTGGATGAGTGGGAGGGGGGATGGGTCTTTCAGCAGGCTCAAGAACCGGGAGGGGGGATGGGTGGGAGCCTATTTGGAGGATGGCAGAATCTTGGAGGATGGCAGAATCGGAGGATCTGATGGCTTCAGCGGTAACGTCAGTCGGATCCGCCGTAGCCGAGCTGTGGGAGGGAGGGGAAGGGCAGGTTTTGCCGGGGATCTTGTATTCTGCGGATAAAGTTTCTGTCAAACCTGCCCTTTTGTGACGCAGGATGCGCCAGAGGTGGAAGGTGAGGCTGGTGGTGGCGATCGCACCCAGTCCCAGATAAATATCATGGACAGGGAAGGGGAGGGCTTCCAGGGGGAGGGGGCGGAGCAAGGCGGGGAAGGCGATCCAGCCGAAGATGGTGACGAGGGAGAGACTGAGCCAGGGAATCCATTCGTCGAGGGATTGGAAAGGGTTGGGGGTGTCGATAATGAAACGTCTGAGGGTGCGGTAGAGGAGGGCGGCGATCGCGCCACTCACCACAGGAGTTGCCACCCACATCAGGGAGATAGTGCGAAGGGAGGGCCAGTTGACCTCGCTTGCGCCGACGGCGACCCACCCAAATCCGGCGATCGCCCCCACGACTGCATGGGAAGAAGAGACGGGCAGACCCAGCAGGGTAGCAATTTGCAGCCAGAAACCGCAGGCGATCAGGACGGCGACCATGCCCAGCACCCAGAGTTGCGGATTCTGGGTAAACAGCGATGGGTCAATAATCGCTGTGGCCAGGGTGGTGGAGACGCGATCGCCAAACAGCGCCGCCCCAACAAATTCCAGAACCCCCGCAACCACCAGCGCCTGCCGCAGGGTCAGCGCCTTCGACCCCACAGAGGTTCCCATCGCATTGGCAACATCATTCCCCCCCAGGTTCCAGGCAACGTAGAAGGCGAGAATTCCCGTTAGAATCAGCAGCACCGTTTACTCCTTTAGGGGTGGATGGGTGAGGGGGTGGATGGGTGAGGGGTGGATGGG
>JBIKWV010000393.1:0-5035 GCA_044356135.1 Elainellaceae cyanobacterium | reverse complement strand
CGCGGCGAAGCCGCGCCAAGCGAAACCTGGGATTTTATTAAACAGCAGATCCCTAAGGTCTTAGGAGATTTCCAGAAACAAAATTACCTGCGTTGTGTGGGTGGTTCCCCCCGCGTAACGGCTACCGTGTACACACAAAACATCCCAACTACGGCAAATGGCTTGAGATCCCCCTCAATCCCCCTTTTTAAGGGGGACTTCCGATCCAGTCCCCCCCTTTTTAAGGGGGGTAGGGGGGATCAAACCAGGCAAATACTCATTCGGCGGACTTGTGTGTACACCGTAGCCGCGTAACGGAGGGAACCACCCACACAACAGGTATTTTCTTTTGCGGAAATCTCCTTACCAGAATCACTCTGCCGGATGGTAGTAGTCTGCTCCTGAAACATGATGCTGAGTCAGTTCAACAATTTCTTCGATGCAAAACTCTTCAACTCGCTGTGCCAGAGCAACCTTTAGCGGGGCTGCGTCTTCAGGGATTTGCTCAATTAATTGCAGCACTAATTTTGAATTCATTCGGGTCGCTGCATGATGTAGTTGAGCCAGCCATTCTGTAGGCATGATAGAGAGCTTATCGGGCGTCAGAAAATATCCTTCAGTCTGCGCGGAAGCAGAGAACCGGGATAGAGTTGACGACGTGGAATAAAGATAGCGAACCCCCAGATATTCTTCCATCTTTTCAAAAATCACCTCTGTTCGAAAAGGCTTTTTCACAAAGTCTTTACAGCCTAATGAAAGCGCTTCCCTGCGATCCTCTTCAAACACACTTCCCGTCAGGGCAATGATAACAGGCAGCGGTTTTTGGGCCATTTGACACGCTCGATGAATCTGACGAATCGCCTCATACCCATCCATCACAGGCATCCGAATATCCATCCAGATCAGGTGGGGTGACCAGTGTTGCCACTGGGCGATCGCCTCCTCTCCATTGCCCGCTTCCTGTACCTCAAAGCCAACGGGAGACAGTAGCTCCACCAGCAGTTCCCGGTTCTCCGGTTTATCATCCACCACGAGAATCCGGTAAGTGGGCTGATCCGGTTCCAGTCCCACCACTTTCTGACGAGCGGTGGGGGCAGCGGGAGCAATCCCCTCCACTGCCTGCACCTGAATGCAGAAGCGAAAGATCGTTCCGCGATTGGGCGTACTCAGAACCGTCATTTCTCCGCCCATCAACTGCACAAACTTCTGGCTGATGGCCAATCCCAACCCAGTTCCCTCATGTGCTCTACGGCCTGATTCCGTTTGCACAAAGGGTTCAAACAGATGCTCCAGATCCTCTGGGGCAATTCCGGGTCCCGTATCTTCCACTTCAAAATCAAGCGTCACGGGGTGGGGAAAGTCCTGTTCCAGATCAGTTTCACCGCTGACCGTCGGATGCTCCGATGGGCGGACGCCAATCCGCAGCGCCACCCCACCTTCTTCAGTAAATTTGACTGCGTTTCCTAACAGGTTCACCAGCACCTGACGCAACTTACTCTCGTCGGCACGGATATAGTCTGGCAGATCCGTGACCGGCTCAATGTTGAGCTGCAATCCTTTGGACTGGGCCTTCAGTTCAAACATTTCCTGAATCCAATTGAGCAAACCGGGTAGTCCAAAATCGGTTTCATTGACTGTTGTGCGACCCGCCTCAATTTTTGACATCTCCAGCACATCGTTGATCAGCGTCAGCAAGTGTTCGCCGCTGCGATTAATCGTATCGAGGTGCTTTTGCTGTTTGGGACTGAGGCTCGTATCCCGGCTCAGGAGTTGGGTAAAGCCCAGGATGGCATTCAGCGGGGTGCGCAGCTCGTGGCTCATGTTGGCCAGGAAGATACTTTTGGCCCGATTCGCGGTCTCGGCAGCCAGCATCGCCTGTCGGTAGTCCTCTTCGATCTGTTTGCGATCGCTAATATCCCGCACCACCAGCATCACCGTATTGTCTGATAGTGGCGAAATCGTGGCATACTGCCAGATCTGCTGTCCCCGCAACTGCAAGGAATATTCAAAACCGACGGGCTGGCGAATCTCCAGACATCGATGAATCTGATTCAGCAGAAATTCTGCCTCCTGGAGAGGTAACAGTTCTTGCAGCGTCAGACCAATCTGTTCGTTGGCCGGCAGCAGCAGCAGCGAAGAACTGGTGGGGGCAACCTTGAGGCAGCGCCCCTCTGCATCCCGAATCACGATCAACTCCGTCATTGCCGCAAACAGCGCCTGCAATTCGGCTGCATTCTGCGCCGCCTCGGTCATCGCGGCTTCCAGGGCCACTTCGGTTCGCTGGCGCTCCAGGATCTCAGTCTGAAGCTGTTGCAGCGCCGATTGGAGCTGCTGCGACTGCTGCTCTAACTGCCAGCTATACTGAATTCCCCTGGACACCTCCGCCAATAAATCGATCACCACCTCAGAACCGCCAAACGATTGTTCTTCAACACCCAACCAGGGCAGCGGCTTAATCGAGGCTTCGCTGGAAAACACGATTTCAAACTGCCCCATCGACGACATGCGCCCAATCTGACAGGGCTTCCAGAGGTGCTGATTGGCCTCCACCTTGACAGCACCACCGGGCGCTTCGTAAGTTTGCCCGATGGCGGCACGACGCACGCGATCGCCCTCAAACGACTGAGCCATCTCCACCGCCTGCTTCCACAGATAGACCTGGCTGTAGGCTGCCTCTATGCCATCGGTGACCACCGAGGTAAACCCCTGGTAGCGCAAGAACCGATCCACAAACGCCCGATTCTGGGGGGAATCAACGGTCTGCACGTAGCTGGAGCAGAGGTAGTGCCCGACCATAGAAGGGTCGAGCTGTCGCAGTTCGACCATCGCCAGCACGGGAATCTGGTCGGCTGTCAGACCCGCCATCTGATACTGGCGGTAGAAAGCAATATTGCTATCCCCATTCAGCGTATTGATCACCATATCGGGCTGCAACTCCTGAATCTGGCGAATGATGCTGGTAAAGTCGAGCATCCCCAACGGCACATGGGCCTCCCCCACAACCTCGCCCTGGCACTTGCGTAGCTCCCCCCGAACAATCTTGTTCATCGTTCGGGGAAATACATAATCCGAGCCGAGCAGAAAGAAGCGCCGACACCGCTGCTGCAATAGCCAGTCCACGGCGGGTTCCACCTGTTGATTGGGGCAGCTCCCGGTATAGAACACGTTAGGGGACTGTTCCAGCCCCTCATACTGGGAGGGATACCATAGCAGGCCCTCCAGTTCTTCAACCGTCCCCAACACCGCCTTGCGGCTAAGGGAAGTCCAGCAACCAAACACCGAAACGACTTGATCTTGCTGAAGCAATTTGCGGGCGCAGCGCTCAAAGGTATCGGGATTGGATGCCCCATCAGCGACGATGGGATCAATCCTCTGGCCTAACACGCCGCCGAACTGGTTAATTTCGGCGATCGCCATCAGAGCTGCATCGCGCAGGGATACCTCACCCATCGCCATCGAGCCAGTCAGGGAATGTAGCACACCAACACGCACCATAGGCTTTGAGACAGCGACAGAAACCGCTCTATAATTCAGATACGATTTTATCCAGAAAGTCGTCTATTGTATGTATGCTCCACCAGCCCCTAAAGGAGACATTCTGATTGTTGACGACACCCCCGACAATCTCCGTTTGCTCTCGTCCATGCTGACCCAGCAGGGCTACGAAGTCCGCAGCGTTCGCAGTGGCAATGCAGCGTTGATGGGCATCCAGAGTCAGCCGCCTGACCTGATCCTGCTGGATATTAATATGCCGGGAATGAACGGCTACGAGGTCTGCCAGCAGTTGAAACAAGACCCCAGCACCAGAGAAATTCCGGTGATGTTTATTAGCGCCCACAACGAAGTCTTCGATAAGGTGCAGGCTTTCTCAATGGGTGGCGTGGACTACATCAGCAAGCCCTTTAAGGTGGAGGAAGTGCTGGCTCGCGTTGAGACGCATCTATCGTTGCGCCGCCTCCAGTTGCAGTTGCTCCAGCGAAATCGACAGCTAGAAGCCGCTGAGGCAGAACTGCGTCGCGCCCTGGAACAGGAGCGATCGCTCAACCAGCGGATAGAGGAACTGGCCACCCTGGAGGAACGCCACCGGATCGCCCGCGATATTCACGACTCGCTGGGTCATTCGCTGGTGGCGCTGAATCTTCAAATGGAGGCGGCATTAGCCCTGTGGAATGCCGACCCAAATCGGGCCTATACTGCGCTCCAGGAGGCCAAACAATTGGGATCCAAGGCATTACGGGTAACCCGTGATTCCGTGTCAGAAATGCGAACCGATCCGCTCCAGGGGCGATCGCTGGAGGAGGCAATCGCCAGCCTCATCAAGGAATTCGAACGGACGACCGGAGTGCAGCCGATCTGCCATATTCAACTGGGGCAATCCCCGTCTCCGATTCTCTGCACCGTCATCTACCGCGTCCTGCAGGAAGGATTGACCAATATTTGCAAATACGCCGAGGCCAGCACCGTCAGCATTGAACTGAGATCCGATCAGATTGGGGTCGCCCTGACGCTGAGCGACAACGGCAATGGCTTTGAAATTGATAGAAGCTACTCCGGCTTTGGGCTGCGGGGAATGCGAGAACGGGTGGCCTCCGTCGGCGGCACGCTGGATCTGAACAGTGCGCCAAAGAGCGGGTGCCAGATCCGGGTGTTTTTGCCCAACCGCGACACTCATTCAATTTGAAATGACAACAGCAGACACTCTTACAGAGGTAATTCGCGTTTTTCTAGTAGAAGACCAGGAGCTGGTGAGACAGGGTCTGGTCACACTGCTGCAACTGAGGCCGGACTTTCGGATCGTAGGAGAGGCCGGCAATGGTTTACAGGCGTTGGAACAAATTGAGTTGTTCTGGCAGACGGATCTGCAACCCGACGTGGTGCTGATGGATATCCGTATGCCCATTCTTGACGGGGTAAAAGCCACTCAGGTACTCTCCCAGCGATACCCCTGCATCAAAGTTCTCGTCCTCACCACCTTTAATGACGATCAGTACGTGGCGGAGGCGTTGCGTTATGGAGCCAGAGGCTACCTGTTGAAAGACACCCCGTTTGACGAATT
>JBIKWV010000394.1:0-5035 GCA_044356135.1 Elainellaceae cyanobacterium | reverse complement strand
TCTCTCAAAAACAATTAGGTTTTATTTAATTCGCGATCCTAACTCAAAATTTGGTTTCAGGTCAGCACCAAGCGCTGTATTACACCAATTTAGCTGTGTCGAACCAGTAGGAGCAGAGAAATGCCGTTTCCTGGCTTATTTGACGAATTCAAATTTGCCGTTGTTGCCGTCGGCATCCATCTTGATCTGCGCCACGTAAAACTGACTCTGGTTAATTTCGCCTTCGGGCGTGAAGGAAATGTCGCCAATGGGCGTGGTGTATTTACCCGCCAGGATTGCCGAATTCAGATCAGTTCGCAGTTGCTCCAGCGACAGGGTGTTGATTTTTGCCTTTGCATCGACCGCCTTCAGGGCATCGACAAACACCTGGACGGCGGTGAACGCCTGGGCGCTGAACTGAGGCGGTACCTTCTTGTTCTGCTCCTCGTAGGCAGTACGGAAGGCTTTATTGATGTCGTTTTGCGTTTCGGGACTGTATGCCTGAGCGATGATCACCCCATCGCAGTCCTTCTTGCAAACGGGGAACACATTGGAGGTATTCAGACCATTCCCACCAATAATCAATCCCTGGTATCCCAATTCCCGCAGTTGTTTGACCAGGTTGCCGCCGTCTGCTGCAAGGCCGGAGATGATAATCAGGTCGGGCTTAGCATTGAGTCCGTTCGTTGCCTGCGTTTGAAAGTCGGTGTCGGTGGTCTGGAATTTCTGCACCGTCACCAGATTCAGACCCTTGTCTTTAACCGTTTTCTGAAACGTCTCAGTCTCGGATTTACTGAAAGCGTCGTTTTGAGCGAAGAACACCGCAACATTCTTAATCTGCGGATTCAGCGTAAGGGCAGTATCTACTGCGTTAGGAGCAACAACTGCGACCGGAGCCGATACACGAGCAATGTACTCCCCAATTTGAGGAATCCCCTTGGCAGTGTTGGAGGGAGCCAGTACGGGAACCTTCGCCCGTTCCGCGATCGGGTCTGCGCCAAACGCCTGCTGAGACAGCGTAGGGCCGACAATACCGACAACCTTATCCTGATTTATCAATGTATTAAAAGCGTTAATTGCACCCTGTTCATCCCCAGCAGTGTCCTGGAAAACCAGTTTGATTGGCGTGCCATTGATACCACCCTGGTCATTGAAGTATTTCTCCGCAATCTTCGCCCCAATCACCTGCTCCTGGCCGAGCAGCGCCACATTACTGGTTTGAGCGACGGCGATCCCAATTGGAATTGCGTTACCGCTGGCAGCAGGGGAACCAGCGTCGGGAGAGGCAGCGGGACTACTGCTGGTATTGCTCACCGTGTTTTGAGAACAGGCAACAATCAGCGCAAAGGTAAAGACTGATGCTAGTATTTTTGTGACAAATCTTCGTTTAATCATGTTAAGAATGTCCCATTTTGAAAGACTCGAATGGATTCGAATAGAGCAACATTATAGAGTCAAAAATTTGTTGCTTAGGGAGATATTAATAGAAGAAAAGATTTAATACCAATTCAAATTAAAGGGGGGTGGCCCCCCCACGCAGGGGGCAATCCCCCCTGCACCGCCGTACCGCACCAGCGTGAGAAACGCTATACACGATACAGCCCTTTGCACTGTATACAGCGCTTTGCAAGCGCGTGTGGTACAAAGTTTTTGTTGAGAGCCGCGCTCCACGCAGCTCTCAACAAAAACTTTTCCTATATCAGCGCGAAGCGCTGTAACACCCCTGCGCCCTGTTCACAGCCTGCAACGAATGACTATCGCTAAATTCTGAAGAAACCTTTATGGAAATATTTCTGGAGATCGCCGTTGGTATTGGCCTCAGTGCCGCTGCCGGATTTCGCATCCTGGTGCCGTTTCTGGTAATGAGCGTTGCCGCGCACGGGGGCTATCTGAAGCTGGCCCCCGAAATGGCCTGGATGGGGAGTCGAGAAGCCATTATTGGTTTTGCGATCGCCACCCTGCTCGAAGTCGCCGTCTACTTCATTCCCGTCGTCGATAACTTTATGGATCTGATCGAGGTGCCCGCTGCAGCAATCGCAGGCACCATCCTCACCGCCACCGTTACCAGTGACCTCGATCCCTGGCTACGCTGGTCACTGGCCGCCATCGCGGGAGGCACGATCGCAGGTGGTACTGGAGCGTTGATGGGGTTCACCCGGCTGGCCTCTACTGCGGTTGCAGGGCCAGTCGGCAATGTTGCGGTGTCATCGGCAGAACTGGCGAGTTCCAGCATTCTTTCCATTCTGGCGATTGCGGTGCCCATTCTGGCATTGATTGTGATTGTGGCGATCACAATCCTGGCATTCCGCAGATTACAGCGGCGAAGAACTTGACTCAACTCAGACCAATCCATGCCGCAGTGCGAGAACGGCTGCCTGAAGGCGATCGTTCACCCCGAACTTATTCAAAATGCCGCGCACATGAGTTTTCACCGTGTTGCGACTGAGGTAGAGGGCACTGGCGATCTCAGGGTTGCTGCGGCCTTCGACGATCAGTTTCAGCACTTCCTGTTCTCGCTTGGAGAGTTGTTCTAAGGTTTTGAGCGAGGAATCAGCGTTAGTAGATTGCATCGTGTCTCCAGAGGATGAGAATTAAAATAAGAGGTCGTTCAGATTAGCGACTAAACTGGCCACATTCAGCCGGGGAAGCGCAGCCATCAGGCGAATGTGCGCCTGGGTGCGGTGAATGCCACAGGAAAGCAGGAATTGACCCAGGGCAAAAGCGATCGCTGTCCAGGGAACAAGCTTTTGACGAATCCAGCGAACACGAACCAACACAACTCTCAGCATGGAGGCTATACCCGGACTCGTGTCTTCAGAAGCGGATGCTTAGATGAAAAATGCAGTCAGGTGGGGGCTTGCGATCGCTCCAGATAAGGTTTCAACAACGTCAACAGCATCTGAGTTTGCTCAGTAAAAGAGATGCACTCTGTATCAAACATTCGATGCAGCATTAATCCATCAATAAAGCAACCAATAAACCGAAGCAGAGTGACATCCTGAACGCCAAGCGCCTCACCGATTAGGCTTTCGGATTCTTTCCAGACCTGTGAGAAGATCTCACTACACCGAATCGAATCACGCCCCTGCTGCTGATAGAACTCAATCATAATCATCGTTTGCTTGGCGAAATAATCCTCATGCTGAGCCAGGAATTGAAACGCACCTTCGATACGCTCCAGTGGTGTTGGAAAATTCTGAAACTGCGCCACCAATCGCTTGATATCTGCCCGGTTCATCTCAGCAAACAGTTGCTCAAACAGTGCCTCCTTACTCGGAAAGTAGTGGTACAGCGTTCCCGTTGAAACGCCCAGCTCTTTGGCAATCTGCCGCATCGTGAGCGCCGCGTAACCTTTCTCAGCAAACAAATGAAAACACTGGCTCAGCAGTTCCCTGCGGTATTGCTCATGGTCAACAATTTTGGGCATGGGGCTAAAACATTCGACAGCAATCAGTTACAGATTAAATCCGTGAGGTTCTCTCCGCCAGATTTTTCTGCTGGCTTGCACCCGACGAATTTATATCGAACGTTTGTTATATTTTTAGCGCAATGATTTTGGTTTGTCAAGGGATGAAGGGGTGGGAGGGTGGGTCAGCGCATCTGCTCATCTCCTCATCCCGTCATTCCCTTTATCTATCCCCAGCAGGAATACAGCAACTATCCGATCGCGCCATTCTGAAAGAGGTTCCCATCCGAGGCAGATTTATAGTCACCACAGGCACACGATAGAAAGCGATCGCTCTCGACAATGGCGCTCTAAAGCTGGTCGTTTGAGAGCCGTGCAGCGTGGATTCCAACAAAAGACCTGGTTTTATCTTCTATGCAAAAGGTTTTAAGTAAGTGGGCGTGGAAAAAGTCGAAACCCAAAAAGCGATTCCGCCCGCGCAGCGGGCGGAATCGCTTTTTGGGTTTCAAGCTTAATCGCGCCTATCTACTTAGAACTGTTTTGACCAGGTTTTGTGGTCTAGCCTCACAGCAGACAAAATCCTTCCGCATTTTTTAGTTTGGCATCAAACGTTGCAGTTTCGGAGCAACCAGCCTGATGGTTAACTTGCCCAATCAAGTAATCCGAGAAATCAGCTTTACCCTTCTGAAATTGCTGAAAAGCCTTCCAAATAGCCGCTTTATCCTCAAAGTCAAAATGACTCGTCCGCAGAATCTTTTCTAGCGCGATGATTAATTCTTCACGGGGAATACGGTAAGCCGAGCGCAATACCCAAATTAACTCACATAGCACAATATTGCTGATAAAGCAGGTTTCTTCTGCGGTCAGCGTTGCATTGATGTAGGACTCTGCCTGTTGCCATTGTTGCTCATCGTCGCGAGTTAGATACCTTACCAGAATATTTGTATCTAATCCCCTCATAATGAGCCCCTCGCCCCTTGAGCAATCGCGTCATCCATCTCCTCTAAGGAGACAGATTGTCTGTCGGGCTTGTAGAGTAAACCGGAAAGCGATCGCACATCAACATCAACAGGTTGGACATAGACTCGACCGTTTTCAATAATAAAGTCCAGGCGATCGCCGGGGTGGAGGTTGAGTGCTGCCCGAATCTCTTTGGGGATTGTAATTTGCCCCTTGCTCGTTATCGTTGATGTTAGCATTGACTTCCTTACTCAAACTTGCTTTTCTTACTACTGGGTAAGTCAATTTTATCAAATGTCTATAGCGCCCACATGCAAGAATAGGAGGCGCACCGCTGATCTTGCCTTCCCATGTCTACCTCGCCCACCCGTTTACCCCGATTCCTTCAGTTCTCCCAGCGCCCCAGCCTGTCGGTGCAGATGATGTGGGTGGGGATTGTGATCACGGCGCTGTTTGTAGTTATTGCCCTGTTCTGCCCGCTGATACAGTCCTGGGGCTGGCTGCAAGACCCGATGGAGTCCCTCAGCAATCCAATTCACCAGCCGCCTTCAGCCGAACACTGGTTTGGCACCAGTCGGCAGGGATACGACGTGTTCTCACGGACGCTATTTGGCAGTCGGGTGGCGCTTCAGGTGGTGGTGCTGGCGACGGCGCTGGGGGTGCTGGTGGGCGTACCGCTGGGGATGGTGA
>JBIKWV010000392.1:0-5044 GCA_044356135.1 Elainellaceae cyanobacterium | reverse complement strand
ATGCATGATGGTGGTTCTTCAATTCATGAGTCCCAGTATTCATAGAATTGTTGTATCTGGCATCAATCGGCCATATTCTGACCGTTCCATCAATGCCGCTACTGGCCAATGTTCTTCCGTCCGGGCTGAACACCACGCAGAGAATCGTACTCTCGTGAGCCTGAACGGTCCTGAGCAGGGTGCCAGTTGTCACGTCCCATAGATTCAACACCCCTTCAGTGCTGGCGCTGGCCAGCAGACGGCCCTCTGGATGAAAGGCCACCGTGCGCACCCAGCTTGTATGCCCAGTCAGAGTCTTGAGGAGACGGGGAGAAGAGGTTTGAGGTGATAGCCCGCTCACGTCCCAGAGTTTGATGGTCTGGTCGAGACTACCGCTGGCGAGGAGATGACCGTCAGGGCTGAAGGCTACCGACCAGACACCGCCGTGGTGCCCCCGGATGGTATCAAGGCAGTTTCCGGTGTGGGCATCCCACAGGCGAACGGTGCCGTCTAAACTGCCGCTGGCCAGAAGGGAATGGGACTGCCAGAGGAGGTTGGGGCTGAAGGCGATCGCATAAACCTGATCGGTGTGGCCTTGTAAAACGTGCAGACATTGCCCCTGGGGATTCCAGATGCGAATGGTGCGATCGTCGCTACTGCTGGCTAGCAGGTTTCCATCACGGTTAAACACCACAGACCAGACCCAGCTCTGATGCCCCCGCATCATCTGTAAACACTCTCCGGTCGCGCTGTTCCACAGTCGCACAGTGCGATCCTGTCCACCGCTGACAAACCGTTGCCCGTCAGGATGACAGGCGATCGACCAGATACCGTTGCTGTATCCCTGGAGGCTTTTCAGGCAAGTGGCTGTACGGCTATCCCAGAGGCGAATTGACTGGTCTTCGCTGCCACTGACCAGCAGGTAAACGTCTCCCGATGAGGCCACACACAGCGATGAAATCCAGCTCGTATGTCCGTGGAGAATGCGCAGGCATTCCCCAGTTCTGGCACTCCAGATGCGAATCGTTTGATCATCACTGCCGCTGGCGAAGCAATCTCCCGGTGGGCAGAATGTAACGGCTCGAATGGCGGCGGTGTGGCCGTGCAGAGTTTGCTGGAGTGAAAGGAGGGGAAGTGCATTCAGTTGATTTTGGGTCGATAATTTTCTGCTTTTGGGTTTGACCGCTGGCGTTGTTGAAGTCGTTTTCGCCAGTAAATCTTGACGATTCACTTTCCATTGCTGGACAGTGGAACCGCTGCTACAAATTAACTGTTCTCCATCAGGGCTGAAGGCAATGGAATCAATGATCGAAGGCTGTATTTCTGAACGCTCCAGATATCGTCCACTCAGCAGTTCCCAGCAGCGAATCGTGCGATCGCATCCGGCACTGGCAAACCATCGGCCACTGGGATGAACCGCGATCGATCGCACCTCATCGGTATGGCCTTCCAGACAGTGCAGCAGTTCCCCCGTGTCCACGTTCCAGATGCGAATCAGATGGTCTTCGCTGCCGCTGATCAGATACTTTCCGTCGGCACTGAAGGCGAGCGAGAAAATGCGGCTGGCGTATCCCTGGAGCGATCGCACACACTGACCCGTCTGCACATCCCACAGGCAGACCGAACGGTTGGCGCTGCTGGCCAGCAGTTCCCCGTTGGGGCTGAAGGCCACTGACCACACCCAGCCCTCTGCTTCCAGGGTAAACAGGGGTTGTTGGCTGCCCACCTGCCACAGATGAATCTCGTGGTTGACATCTCCCGCTGCCAGCAGCGATCCATCGGGACTAAGGGACACCGACAGCACCGGGCTAAAGGACTCCATGAAAACACATTGGCTCACGTCTGCACCTGAAAAATTTACCCGATGCAAATTCACCCGCTTCAGGTGGGCCTGCAAAATTGTCAAATCGGAGAAATCGCGATCGCTGAGATCAACCTGGAGTTGGCACAGCAGGTTAATCACGTTTCCGGCAAGGTATCCCGTTTGCGCTCGGCCTTTGCCGCGAAAATGGCATAGCAGGTGCATCAACCGCTGGTCGAGGTCGTGCGGGTCAGCAACGTTGAAAAGCCGATCCGCCAGCGGCTGTAAGATCAGGCGTCCCTGAATTTCCCGGAGATAGTCCTTGGTCTGTGACTTCAGCAGCGCGTGAGTTTTGAGCAGGAGCGGTTGCGCTAGCGGATGCACCGGGGGCAGCTGCAGCGCTCCGGACGGATTGCCCCAGCAGCACTCCACAATCTCGTGGTAAACGGTTTCAATCAACTGCTCGGTAACGTATTCCAGCACCACGGGTTGCAGGGTGAAGAGGGGCGTTTGTTGGGTGGGAGCGCGATCGCCCGGCATGGTGCGCTCCAGAAAACAGCGGCGTTCGAGGGATACCAGTGCTTCCAGTAACGTTGTGGCCTGCGGTTTGGGAATACAGTCAGCCTGTAGATCGACCAGCGAGATAGGCTCCCGATTGATTGCCAGCCAGTACAGGATATGTCGCTCCAGGTGCGTCAGACGCTGAAATTGGCTGTCCAGCAGGTCGCGGATATCGGCAAAAATGCAGCCGCTCTTTTCGAGAAATCTGAGGAACTGGGAGACATTGCCATTGAAAAAGTCGGCGATCGCTCCCGCCGCAATTTTTAACGCCAGTGGATTCCCCGAATAATGATTAATTAGTTCCTGCCAGTCTGCCTCTGCTGCGAAAAATTGCCCCTGCAGACGCAGCAAATTTTGCGCTGCACCGGGCGACAGGCCAGTCAGTTGGAGCGATCGCACGGGCAACCCCTCTCCTCCCCTGGCCGCAAATCCTGCGGGCTTTTCTCGACTCGAAAAAAGGAGGCAGCTTTGATGAGGTATTTCACCAATCGCAGTCAACAGTTCCCCATAGCCCTCGTAACCCGGTAGATAGCCCCCGATACTGTCTTGTGGGCGCAGGATGGCTTCAAAGTTGTCCAGGATCAGGAGACAGCGCTTCTCTTTAAGGTGACCCACCAGCACCCAAATTTTCTCCTCCAACGTTTCAGGAAGCATGAGAGCAGACTCCTGGGTCAGAACCTGTATCAGGTCAGCAAGGAGGGCAGCAGGCGGAGGTGCATTGCGGAGCGATCGCCAGATGATGCAGTGGATGGGTGGATGGGATGACGGGTGGATGGGTGGATGGGTGGATGGGTGGATGGGTGGATGGGTGGATGGGTGGATGGGTGGATGGGTATTATCCCCTCTCCCATGCTGCCCCCCCCCCCCCCCCCTACGCTCCCACCCTCCCTGTTCTTGAGCCTGTCGAAAGGCTCTCTCACTCTCCCTGTGCTTGAGCCTGTCGGAAGGCTCTTCCACCGTCCCATGCTCCCACTCTGCCACCCTCCTAACCTCCACAAATTGTTGTGCCAGTCGAATCGAGAGTGTGGTTTTTCCCATACCGCCCATGCCAAACAGACCAATCAGGCGACAGGAGGGTGCAGTGTTTCGGCCTGTGGGATCGGTGCCGAGGATCCAGCGCTCCAGGGTTGCCAGTTCTTCCGTTCTGCCTAAGAAAGTGGGAACATCAGCGGCTTCTCCCCAGTCGCAGTGGGTTGTAATGGCAGTTGTGGCGGTAGTGGAGGGGGAATTGGTCGCCGAAAGGGGGACTTTTGGAGGAGGAGTTTGTGGAATCTTGGGTAGTGGAATTGGCCCACGATCACCACAGGCGAGGCGCTTCAACACGCTATGGATGTTGGTTTTGCTGACCTTTTCACCCAGATCCTGGGACAGTAATTGCCATAGCTCTGAGCCAGTTTGCTTCATATGACTTAGCCCATAGCCTGAATCCTGTGCAATTTCCAGGTAGGAGCGGCCTTCCCAAACTTGCAAAAAAATGGCAGTTTGCAGGTTGTTCAGGTGGGTCTGGGGTAAGTACTCCTCCAAAAAGGCGAGTGCTTCTTCAGCTTTCATCGGCGGTCAGTCGGCGAAGGTTAATAGAAGATTAATGTATCGGGCAGAGATTTCCCTGCCTGTCATGTAAGCCACAGTTCTGACCAAACCGACGACCCTGAGTGAACTTTTTGGCGACTTTTTCTGAACTTTTACGATCGCAGAAATCAGAGGCTCCTGCTAATCTAAGTCCTTAACAACAGCATTACCAAAATTTATAGCCGCAGCCACGGCTGTTAGGACGGGATGCAGGGGTGACCCCCCTTGAGGGGGTCGGGGGGTGTCCCCCCTTGAGGGGGTCAGGGGGTGTGGCCCTGCTTGGTTCCCCCTTACCTGCTTGTCCTGACCCAGATGGCAGCAGCTATATCAATGCAACTTTGGGGAGAGGTGTCCTCTCCCCAAATGCTCTGATACGTATGTTTGGGCGGTTGTTGTCGGAAATGACAATCTGGCATGAGGGGGCGATCGCGCCATTCTCATGTGCCATTTCTGGACAGATGAAAGCTGTGGTGAACTTGTGAGGTTGAGGAGTTAATGTTAAATCCAAAAATGATTGGGCGGTTTTGGCTAACTGCTCCCGCGATCGCCTGGGCGATGCTGATGGGTGCGAATGGGGCGATCGCCGCTGAGACAAAGACCGGGACAGACAATGAGAGTTCCGCTCTGGTTCAGACGGTAGCCGGACTGACGGTGACTGAGCCAGGGTCAGCTTCTCAGCGTGCGCTTGATGAAGACAATCATCTGCTCGCCAGCAGTGAACTTGCGGCTCCGGCGACGACTGAGCCAGGGGTTACAATTGATGCGGTCAGCCAGGTGGCGGATAGCCTGACCCAGGTCAACGGAGAGCTGACATCTGACACCTTTGTGCCTGGATCAACAGAAGCAATGGGTCAGGTGACCAACGTTTCTCAGCTTTCGGATGTCAAACCAACGGATTGGGCATTCCAGGCGTTGAGTCGTCTGATCAGCAATTACGGCTGTATTGCGGGCTATCCTGACGGCACGTTTCGCGGCAACAGCGCCATGACGCGCTATGAGTTCGCGGCAGGGTTGAACGCCTGTCTGGATGCGATCGCCGAGAAGCTGGGAACTGGGGTCAGCCAGGAAGACCTGGAGCAAATTCGCCGACTCCAGCAAGAATTTCAGGCAGAGCTGGCGACCCTGCGCGGACGG
>JBIKWV010000391.1:0-5059 GCA_044356135.1 Elainellaceae cyanobacterium | reverse complement strand
CACCCTCCAGAATTTGGGTTTTCGGATAGGCTCTAAATCGGCGCTAAATTGAACAGACCGCAAAACGCCCTCGCAGAGGGCGTTTTGCGGCATTATAGGGAAAATAGTCAAAACTTCAGTTCTTATGGCTGCGCATGCTAAGTTTTATGAAGTACAAGTTTATTTTTTCTTAAGGATTGGGGCGATATGAGCTTCGAGATCCCGGAGTCGATCAAGGTCTACAGTCAATTTCTTCATCCCGTCCTGATGTGGCTGCTGTTTGGGATGACGCTCTACTCGATGTATCTGGGCTTCAAGATTAGAAAAACCCGATCCGCCGAAGGTGAAGCGAAAAAGCAACTCATCCAGGGGCGGTACAACATTCGTCACCACCAGCTCAGCGCACTGCTGCTGGCCCTCATGGTCACGGGTTCGATTGGTGGGATGGCGGTCACCTACTGGAACAGCGGCAAGCTGTTTGTCACGCCGCACCTGGTTGTGGGGCTGGCAATGACCGCCATGATCGCCATATCGGCTTCCCTGACGCCCTTCATGCAGAAAGGCAATAATGTTGCCCGCTATACTCATATCTTTCTGAATATGGGACTGGTTATTCTGTTTGGCTGGCAGGCCGTGAGCGGGATGGACATTGTGCAGCGGATTGTCGCCCGGATGGCAGGTACGGCCTGACTAAGTGCCTATCCGAAAACCCAAATTCTGGAGGGCGCGACACCACAGCGGCGCGCCCTCCAGAATTTGGGTTTTCATTATTCGGATAGGCACTTAGTCACTGGACTTTTGACTATTTTTTCTGCGATGCCGCGAAACGCTCTCGCAGAGAGCGTTTCGCGGCATGTTTTGTTTTAGCGCCGATTTTCTCTGAAACGCTGACGCAGTCAGCGTTTCAGAGAAAATCGGCGCAATTTAGTCAAAAGTCCAGTTAGTCAGTGAGCGTGGAAAAAGTCGAAACCCAAAAAGCTGTTCCGCCCGCGCAGTGGGCGGAACAGCTTTTTGGGTTTCAAGCTTAATCGCTACTTAAGCCACTGGCTCCGACATCGCCAGTGGAATCGTGATGTGAAACTGGCTGCCCTGATCCCGCCCACCGGATTCTGCCCAGATCTGCCCCCCCAGCGCCGTCACAATTTGCCGACAGATGGCCAGACCCAGACCTGTGCCGCCCGCAGTGCGCCGCAGCGCTCCTTCCTCCTGATAGAAGCGATCGAACACTGTCTCCAATCGGTTGGGTTCAATTCCGCGCCCGGTGTCGCTGATGGTCACCTCGATCATATTGCCACCGTTGGGGTGGGCCTCAATGACTACCTCTCCTTGAGGTTCAGTAAACTTACAGGCGTTGTCCAGCAGTTTGGAAAGGGCTTCGACCAACCATTCTCCATCGGCCCGCACCAGCGGCAGACCGGGGGGAAGCTCGGCTTTGATGTCGGGCATCGGTTCTTCACTCTGACGGGTACGAAGGCTGCTGAGAGCCAGATCCACGCACTCATCGACAGCGATCGCCTCCAGATGCCACTCCACCCGCCCGCTCTCCAGCCGCGACAGCGTGATAAAGTCCTGCACCAGCTTGCGCATCCGTTCTGCATCAGTCAGAGCCGTGCTGAGCATGACCTGGCGCAGTTCAGGCGGCATATCAGGTTCGCTGGCGAGGCTTTCCAGGCAGACCTGGATGGTGGAAAGGGGAGTCCGCAGCTCGTGTCCAGTAATTGCAATCAGGTTGCTGCGGGTGCGCTCCAGCGCTTCCAGTTGCTGGTTCAAATCCTCCAGGTTGGCGTAAGACTCGGCCTGGATGATGGCAACACCGAGCTGGGTGGCGATCGCCTCCACCATCGCCTGCTCCTGCTCCGACCACTCGTGGGGCATCGCCATACAGTGCTGAAGCTCCACCATGCCCAGTAGTTTTCCCTGGTAGAGAATCGGCACCATCAGCCAGGAGCGAATTCCCCAACGGTTGATGGTGGTTTTCAGGGGTTTCAGGTTCAAGGATTTCTCGGTCTGGGTGTCGGCGATCGCCACCGGGCTTTTCTGCTGCACCACTTTCTGGAACACGGGGTTGTCCTTCAGGTTCCAGGTGTGTCCCATGAGGGACGGGAGGCTATCGTCCCGCCGAGATTCATAGGCGATCGTGGCGCTAATATCACTGGTGCGGCAGCGGTAGACCAGGCAGCGGCAGACATCCATCGCCTGCCCCAGCTCATGCACGGCCACCTTAAAGATTTCCTCTGGCTTCAGGGATTGGCGAATGGCGGCGGTAATCGAGTTGACCAGCCGTTCCTTACGCTCCTGAGCAGAAATAGAGCGATAGGCTTTGAGAAGTTTGTACTGTCCCGCCTGGAGGTGAGTGACTAACCGATGGGCAAATGGGTCGGGGTCTACCTCGGTGTGGGCAGGGGCGCTGAGCTTGAGGGTGGCCTTTGCTTTTGTAATCTTTTTCTTCAGCTCAGGCCGATACTTCTGGATGCGATCGAGCAGAATCTCTGCCGCCAGACAGCTCACCTGGCGATCGAACGTCCAGATGCCCTCAAATCGCCGAGACTGATCCATCGCCATCTCTGGCTTTTCTGCTGCCGAAGGGGGCGTTTCTTTCTCACGGCACACCAGACAGGCCGCGTACTGTTGTCCAATCACCACCAGGTGCCACTCGTGGCTGAGCTGGTCGCTGGGTTCAAACGCGATCATTTCGTAATGGTCTGTACCGCTGGCAAAACTCGTTTCCGGGGCAGCCAGCACATACACCTGGGAAGTCAGTGCTGCAATTTTCAGGTAGCGGTGGGCCTCCTGGCGATAGAACCGCTCCCGCTGAAAGCTGGCGATCACCAGGGGTTCCCCCGCTGCCGCCAGCACCTGGTCTTCCATTGCGTGGGACAGGGCGGTCAGCGAAGACTTGAAATAGAGATGGGGACGGAGGTCAGGAGAGCGTTTTAGCAGTTCTTCAAGTATTGAAGCAGAATTGCTCATGGTCGCCTTGATGGGAGCGATCGCGGTCAGGAGGCGCAAACATCGCCCCAATACTATTTGACCGCAGCAAACCGTTTCAGGGGATGTTTATTGAGAAATTTGAAGAGAAATTCAGTGGAATTGGCAAAAGGGGAGCGTTCACTGGACTGAACGCTCCCTTCTGTAACAAAACTGTTACAGTGCTTTGCAGGCGCGTGAGGCGCAAAATTTTTGTTGAGAGCTGCGCTCAGCGAGACTCTCAACAAAAATTTTGGTTCTATTTCAGCGCTTGTGCTGTACTTGTTTACATCATGCCCATGCCGCCCATGCCGCCCATACCCATGCCGCCCATGCCGCCCATGCCGCCCATACCGCCCATGTCTCCACCGGGCGCGGGGGCTTTCTTCTCTGGCTTTTCAACCACCAGAACTTCGGTCGTCAGCACCATTGCAGCGATCGAGGCTGCATCCTGCACACCTGAGCGAACGACCTTGGCAGGATCCAGAATGCCAGCGGCGATCAGGTCTTCGTACTGGTCATTCAGGGCGTTGTAGCCGACGTTGAAGTCCAGACCCCGCACCTTCTCAACCACGACAGAGCCTTCCTGTCCGGCGTTGTTGGCAATTTGACGCAGGGGCGCTTCCAGCGATCGCAGTACAATCTCTGCTCCAATCTGCTCCTCTACAGAGAGGGTCTGCTTGAAGGATTCCAACTGTCCCGCCAGATGAATCAGGGTTGTACCGCCACCGGGAACAATGCCTTCTTCTACTGCGGCCATCGTTGCGTTGAGGGCGTCTTCGATCCGCAGTTTGCGGTCTTTCAGTTCGGTCTCGGTTGCCGCGCCGACTTTAATGACAGCAACGCCACCGGAGAGTTTGGCGATCCGTTCCCGTAGTTTTTCAGAGTCATACTCAGAATCGGTGCGGGCCAGTTCTTCCCTTAGTTGGGCGATGCGGCGTTCCAGTGCGCCCTTGTCGGGGGCTTCACCCACAAGTGTCGTGGTGTCTTTGGTAATCGTGATCCTGCGAGCATTACCCAGCATGTCCAGCGTTGCAGTGTCGAGGCTCAGGCCGATCTCCTCAGAAATCATCTGGCCCCCGGTCAGCACGGCGATATCTTGCAGCACAAATTTGCGTCGTTCACCAAAGCTGGGAGCTTTAACGGCGACCACATTCAGAACACCGCGCAAACGGTTCACCACCAGCGTGGCCAGGGCTTCGCCTTCGATGTCTTCAGCGATGATCAGCAGCGGTCTACCTTCGCGGGCGATTTTTTCCAGGATGGGCACCAGGTCAGCAATCGACCCGATTTTCTTATCGGTGATCAGGATTGCGGCATTCTCCAGTTCACAAATCATCCGCTCCGGATCGGTAACAAAGTAGGGAGAGATGTAGCCCCGGTCGAACTGCATCCCTTCAACGACTTCCAGTTCAGTACTCAGGGACTTGGATTCTTCAACGGTAATGACACCATCCAGACCCACCTGATCCATCGCGTTGGCGATCATTTGACCAATTTCTTCGTCATTCCCGGCGGAGACAGTGGCCACCTGGGCGATCGCACTTCCTTCAATCGGCTTAGCGATCTTCTGAATCTCTTCCACCAGTTTGGCCGTTGTCTTCTCAATGCCGCGCCGCAGGTTGACAGGGTTGGTTCCTGCCGCCACGTTCTTCAGCCCCTCGCGAATCATCGCCTGGGCCAGCACCGTTGCGGTGGTGGTGCCGTCGCCTGCCAGATCCTTGGTCTTCGAGGCCACCTCGCGGATCAGTTGAGCGCCCGCATTCTCCAGGGGGTCTTCCAGCTCAATTTCCTTCGCTACCGAAATGCCGTCGTTGACAATTTCCGGTGCGCCAAACTTCTTCTCCAGCAACACATTCCGTCCGCGAGGGCCGAGGGTAATGCGGACGGCATCGGCGATCGCGTTGACGCCACGCTCCAGTGCCTGCCGGGATTCTTCTTGAAAAACAATGATTTTGGACATTGCCCGTGTTTGAGTGCTCCTTTCAGAATTTAGCACTCTGGAAGCGAGATTGCTAAATCTTGGGGAGATTTAGGTTGGTTTTAGGGGCTTGCCATAAAATCTGGACTTTTGACTAAATCGCGCCGTTTTTCCCGAAACCCTGACGGAGTC
>JBIKWV010000390.1:0-5063 GCA_044356135.1 Elainellaceae cyanobacterium | reverse complement strand
CTCCACATTCCCCATGCTGGAACAACTTCCTCTGCTGCTAGCAACCCCGATCGCCAAAGCCATTCTCGATAAGGGGTTTGCCATAAAATAAAATCCCAATAAAATCCCAGGTTGCGCTTGGCGCGGCGAAGCCGCGCCAAGCGCAACCTGGGATTTTATTAAACAGCAGATCCCTAAGGGGGTCAGGGGGTGTGCCCCTGCGGGGGGAGGGCACCACCCTCACGCACCCCTGTCTTAGTCCAAATGACTACGGACATAAAACAGCGAACCGGGAATCTAAGTATTTACCACATCAAATTTGTTCTATATATCACAAAACGATTACGGCATTCACCGAGAAAATATTGAATCTTCCCTGAATCAAAATTTAACTTTTCCCATATTCTGTCGGTTCTCCGCAATTTTGCGGGGGGAGTTAGGGGCAGAAAATTCTGGGTGAAAAAAATCGAAAAAAAGTTGAGGGGGGTGATATGAAATCCGAGGGAGGTGGGCAAATTATATTCAGGAGTTAGAAATCCGATACCCGCAACTCAAGGAGACATTCAATGAAATCCGAACTGAAAGCCAAGTTTCTGACCCACCTGCTGAAGAACAAGAAGAACAACGAAGGTTTCACCCTGATCGAACTGCTGGTTGTTATCATCATCATCGGTATTCTGTCTGCGATCGCACTGCCCTCCTTCCTGAACCAGGCCAACAAAGCTCGTGAATCTGAAGCGGCTGGCAACATCGGTGCAGTGAACCGTGCTCAGCAAGCCTTCTTCGTTGAGAACAACCGTTTCGGTTCCAACCTGGATGTTCTGGATCTCGGTATTGGTAACACCAAGAACTACACCTACAGTGCAACCACCACTGGTTCTGCTCTGGCTGCAGTTGCTACCAGCACCGCCATCGGCGCTGGTCAGTTGAAGTCCTACGGTGGTCGGGTTTGGCTGGAAGCTTCTCCCGGTGGTTCCGTCAGCAAGTCGGTCGTTTGCGCAGGCAAAGCTGGCGCTGGTGCTCCCACCCTGTCAAACTCCACCGACTGCCCCTAATTTATCGACTTCCCGGCAGCACGCCTACAGGTTTGCTGCAGGCACTGCCGGGGAATCGTATAAACTATGAGCACTTGACCTTTACTCAAAAAGCTACCAGGAGCCGCCTGGTAGCTTTTTGAGTTTTTGGGAAATTTAGGAGTTAGAAATGCGGTCTTTCCCCGAATCCGCATCCTGTATTAGGCATATCTTAACGCAAATTCCCCCGTTGCCAATGATGAACCTGAACGTTCCCTCACCCATTGAATCCCTGTGCCAGCAGGCCGAAGCCAGTTTCACCACCGGAAGCTACGAACAGGCATTGCTTCTCTATGAGCAGCTTGCAGAGATAGAGCCAGTAGAAATGAATCATCGCTGGCGCATGGGTCTGGCCCTGCTGCTCCAGGGACAGGAAGAGGAGGCTCAACTGGCCTGGACGCTGGCGATGGCGGAAGGCGATGAGGAACAGGTTGAGCAGTGGGCACTCGATCTACTGGCAATTCTGCAAACGGAAGCAGAAAACCAGGAATCGCAGACAAATTTGCCACAGGCGTGGCTGATTCGTCGGCATATTCGGGAGTTTTTCCCCGATGATGTTGAGAACTTACTGCGCACTGTACACCTCTCGCTGCAGTTGGAGCAGTTTGATCCCGAAGATTTGCTTCAGTCAGGACTGATCGAGCAACTCCAGGAGAAAAGCTTTCCCCCAGATCAGATAGAACAGTTAGCCGTCGTTGTAACCCTGGCGCTGGAGAATCTGCCAGCGATCCCCGCCGTTGCGGATCTGACTGCTGCTGCGCTTCCCTACTTTTCTGACCCGGCAGACTGGATAGATCGCCTGATTCAGAAAGGGGTGCGCGTTGCCTATGTACTGCACAATCGCCCACTGGGAATTCGCTATCTAGAACTCTGTCGCAGACTTGATCCCAACCATTTCAAAGCACTCTGGCGACTGAGTTACCTCTACCAGGATGACTTCCAGTTCGAGGTGGGGATTAACCTGGCTCGAACCACCCTTCAGATTGCTCAAACCCCGCTGCAAAAGGTAATGGGACATGCCCTGCTGCTGCGCGGGTTGATGGTGAGCGGCGGCAAATGGGATGAGGCGCTGCCCGTCCTGTCTGATGAAGAGCAGGCGATCGAAGCCATGCTCTCAGACTATACGGTCGATCCCCTCTTGCCACTGGAAGCCTCAACCATGTGTACACCGCTGGGGGTCAGGCAGTATTTGATTGATGATCCGGCCAGGGGGCGATCGCTGCAAAATCGCCTTGCTGCCCTGTACGCCGAAAGCTTTAACGCCTCGGTTCGACATCACGTCCCGAAGTACAGTCCCGCTCCTGCCAAACCGCTGGTGCGTCCTCCTGTCCAGAAGAAACTGCGGATTGGCTACCTGTCTCGCTGTCTGCGCGAGCACTCAGTGGGCTGGCTGTCGCGCTGGGTGTTTCAGCACTATGACCGCGATCGCTTCGAGGTATTCTCACTGTTCCATCTAGAGCGGCAGCTCAGCCCCTTCTCAGAGGAGTGGTTCGCCCGTCCTGCCACCGACGCCTTTTTCCTGGATGGAGACGCGGCCTTTGTGGCCAGCGCTATCCAGGAGCACGAGATTGACATTCTCGTTGATTTAGACACCATTACCGTCGATGCCACCTGTGCCGTCATGGCGTTGAAGCCTGCCCCAGTGCAGGTCACCTGGCTGGGCATGGACGCATCGGGGTTACCCACCATTGACTACTTTATTGCGGACCCCTACGTCCTACCCGAAAATGCGCAGGACTACTACAGCGAAACCCTGTGGCGACTGCCTCAGACCTACATTGCAGTAGACGGCTTTGAAGTCGGTATTCCCTCACTGCGGCGCGATCAACTGGGAATTCCGACGGATGCCATCGTTTACTTCAGTGCCCAGGTCAGCTACAAACGCCATCCTGAAACCGTTCGGCTGCAAATGCAGATTTTGAAGGAAGTTCCCAACAGCTATTTCCTGATTAAGGGACTGGGAGACCAGCAGGCGATCCAGACGTACTTTTTGCAGATTGCCGAAGAGGAAGGAGTATCGGGCGATCGCCTGCGCTTTCTCCCCCGCGATCGCAATGAATTGAGCCACCGGGCCAATCTGGGCATTGCGGATGTCGTCCTGGACACCTTCCCCTACAACGGTGCCACCACGACAATGGAAACGCTGTGGATGGGAATTCCCATCGTCACCCGCGTGGGCCAGCAGTTCGCCAGCCGCAATAGCTACGCCATGATGACCAATGCCGGAATCACAGAGGGGATTGCCCATACCGCAGAGGAATATGTGGAATGGGGCGTGCGCCTGGGCCAGGATGCGGCCCTGCGTCAGCAGATTCATACCCGACTCTTACAGTCTCGTCAGACGGCACCGCTGTGGAATGGGCGTCAGTTCACCCGCGATCTGGAAGCCGCCTATGAGCAGATGTGGCAACGCTATTGTTCTTGACGGAAGCGCGGCAATGCCGCGCTTCCCAAACTATGTCTGAAGCATGGCGATCGCCTGCTTTGCTGGATCAAAATCAGGTTCATAGAACAAGGCCAACTCAAAGGCAGCATGGGCGCTTTCCAGATTGTTCAGGTCACCGTGGATGCAGCCCAATGCATACGCCGGGTACATCTGCATGTAGTTGGTGTCGAAGGGTGTTTCCAGGTAGTAATTGCCTTCACGACCCAGTTGCAGGCAATATTCGTAGTAGGCGATCGCCCCACGCAAAAACCCCAACTTTCGCAGCATGTCGCCCGTTAAATAATTGAGTGGCGGATAGGTTGGAAACCATTCCACCCCCCGCTGACAGATCAGCCTCACGGTTTCGTAATCTTCCTGTTTCATGGCCTCTGAACCAACACTGTGCATCAGCAATGGCAGCATCCGAATGTCACTGGGAAGCGTCCCGCTCAGCAGGTGGGGAAACAGAAGATCATAAGCTTCAGAAAAACACTCCAGCGCTCGCTCTGATTGCCCGGTGTAATGGTAGAACCCGCCCAGGCAGGCTATCAACATCAGATTGAGTTCTCCTTTCTCTCGGAGCCGCTCCAGCATCGGGATATTCCGGTGCAAATTCTTCTCCATGACCAGATCTTCTGTGTAGCCATAGTGAGAGATTCTGACCTGATTTAACGTCCCCAGTTGTTCCGGTGGAAACTTACTGCCCTGATAATGAATGACTTCATGAAAGCGTCCACCAAACCGTATCTCAGGAATATTCCGAAACAACCTGGCTGTCATCAGCGGAGTTGCTTCCAGGGATTCATTAAAGCTGGTCAGTGGGACAAAATGCGCCAGAATCATCGGGTTTGCACTGCGGAGCATTTCAGGCAGCGTTTGGCAATCCCCCTCTGATTCAACCACCAGTTCCTCATCTGCATCCAGGTGCAGAATCCAGTCCCCCGTTGCCCGTTCGATCGAAGCATTGCGGGCAGCAGCAAAATCGTCGCACCACTCAAAATAACTGACCTTTGCCCCAAACTCCTGGGCGATCGCCACCGTATCATCCACCGACCCGGTATCCACCACAATCATCTCATCCACATGAGAAACAACGCTGCTCAAACAGCGGCGCAGGTTCTCCTGCTCGTTTTTCACGATCATACAGAGTGAAACTTTCATGGTTGGGAGTCTTCTGAGAGCATTTCTATAGTGCCCCAATTCAATCGTGTCTGATATCAAGTACCGCGCTTTTCAAGCACGTGAGAACCAAAGTTTTTGTTGAGAGCCGCGCTGAGCGCGGCTCTCAACAAAAACTTTGGTTCGATCCCAGCGCATTAATTCTGCTTCGGGTCAAGTGCCGCGATCGCCGCCTGAGCCAGTTCAAAATCAGGGTCATAGGACAAGGCCAGTTCAAAGGCAGAGCGAGCCTTCTCCAGGGTCCCGAGATCCTGGTAAACGCAACCCATTGTGTATGCCGGAAAGGTCTTCATGTAGCTGGCGTCGAAAGAGTCCTCCAGGTAGTAAGTTCCCTCCTGGCCCATTTGCAAACAGTACTCGTAGTAGGCGATCGCCCCCTGCAAAAATCCTAGTTTGCGCATCAGGTC
>JBIKWV010000389.1:0-5064 GCA_044356135.1 Elainellaceae cyanobacterium | reverse complement strand
GACCAGCACCGACAACCGCCTCTATGTGGGCTGGTTCGGCGTTCTGATGATCCCCACCCTGCTGACCGCAACCGCTTGCTACATCATCGCTTTCGTCGCCGCTCCTCCTGTGGACATCGACGGTATCCGTGAGCCTGTTGCTGGCTCCCTGATGTATGGCAACAACATCATCTCTGGTGCTGTTGTGCCTTCTTCCAACGCCATTGGTCTGCACTTCTACCCCATCTGGGAAGCAGCTTCCCTGGATGAGTGGCTGTACAACGGTGGCCCCTACCAGTTGGTGGTGTTCCACTTCCTGATCGGCGTGTTCTGCTACATGGGTCGTGAGTGGGAACTGAGCTACCGTCTGGGTATGCGCCCCTGGATCTGCGTTGCATACTCTGCGCCTGTTGCTGCTGCAACCGCCGTGTTCCTGATCTACCCGATCGGACAGGGTTCATTCTCTGACGGGATGCCTCTGGGCATCTCTGGCACGTTCAACTTCATGTTCGTGTTCCAGGCAGAGCACAACATTCTGATGCACCCCTTCCATATGCTGGGTGTGGCTGGTGTGTTCGGTGGTTCTCTGTTCAGTGCAATGCACGGTTCACTGGTGACCTCTTCACTGGTGCGTGAGACGACCGAGACTGAGTCTCAGAACTATGGCTACAAGTTTGGTCAAGAAGAAGAGACCTACAACATCGTGGCTGCTCACGGCTACTTTGGCCGTCTGATTTTCCAATACGCCAGCTTCAACAACTCCCGCGCACTGCACTTCTTCCTGGGTGCATGGCCGGTTGTGGGCATCTGGTTCACCGCGCTGGGCATCAGCACGATGGCGTTCAACCTGAACGGGTTCAACTTCAACCAGAGCATCATCGACTCTCAGGGTCGTGTGGTGAGCACCTGGGCTGACGTGATCAACCGTGCGAACCTGGGTATGGAAGTAATGCATGAGCGCAATGCTCACAACTTCCCGCTGGATCTGGCTGCTGGTGAGGCAACTCCCGTTGCTCTGACCGCTCCCGCTATCAACGGTTAATCCTTGCTCCCAGTAACACTGTCAAACTGCCCGTCGCAATGCGGCGGGCTTTTTTATCTAATAAGCAAAATTTGCGGAGACCAGTGAAGCAACTATCTCTAAGAGTTAATGATGATATTCATAACCAAATTGCCCGGGCAGCACAAAAAGCGAACAAAAGCATCAACGCATGGATGGTAGAAATCTTGAGTGAAGCAGCAGAGGATGCACTGGGCAGCAGCCATAGACTTGAAACTTCTTACTCAGAAGTGATTCAGTGCTTGATCGGAGATGAGCGAATTATGACAGAACTAACAGAACAGATGGATATAGGATTACAAAACTGGAATTTACGTTCTGCATTGCAATTCTATATTGCCCTCAACAAGCTTCTGGCTGGTTTAGACGCAGTTCACTTTTTCCATCCTAAAGCGTCAGAGCAAGCAGCCGATAACACAATAAGCTTAACCGAGGAGGATAAGAACAAATTGCGCTACCTTGCAGAGTCCTTATTTTACTTCTTACCAGAAGATGATGATCCTTCGTCACTGTTAAGGTTTAATTCTTTTCTAAAGAAGCTAGCTCAAGGACTAGTTGCTGTCAAACCTTTTTTTGAACAAGAAACAGTTGAAAGCACTTGCAATATAATAGTCAAAATTGCGGACTATTTGAGCAACTTTCAACACAATTCAAGATTTACTGATTAGCAGAATGCAAATTAATTCTTGCGAGACTTTTAAGATGTGCCAACAACTTATCCAGGAAAGATTGCGAAAGCTAAATGTCTTAGTTTGCCCTGATTGGACTCAGCCAGAGGAGGATCTCCTTCCCGAGTTGATAGCGCAACTTAAAGCAGTAGTGAACTATCCCCACGGACAGGATCTGCTAATTTTGGTCAGTAGTGAAGGGACTTCCCGATATTTGGCCGAGTTAGCGCTGTGTGAAATCCTGTTTCAACTCATGCTTGATATTCAGATTGACAATGAGTCCTCCTGCCCGGATATTGTGTTACTCAATCCATTTGAACCATATCAGTGGAACATTCTTTTACCCCACTTGAACGGTCGATTAAATCTCGCCCGAGAAAAACTTCCGAACCCAGCTTTGTCAACGCTCCCCCAACTCCAGAATCTACCTCTCATGCACCAGTATGACTGAGGGAAACAAGGGAAATTTAGGACGATCGCATGATCGAACTTCTGATTATGGAGAAGTGCTGACTACAGTGCTTTGCGCCGAGATAGAACCAAAGTTTTTGTTGAGAGCCGCGCGGAGTACGGCTCTCAACAAAAACTCTGCACCTCACACGCTTGCAAAGCGCTGTATATCTATCAGCGCTTTCAAAGAAATAAGCTTGACTACATTGGCAGATACACTGATGAACCTTGCATAAGATAAGTAGCGTTTGTACGAATGACTTTATAAATATCTTTAGCTGTTCTAAGTAGGCAGGCGCGATTAAGCTTGAAACCCAAAAAGCTGTTCCGCCCGCGCAGCGGGCGGAACAGCTTTTTGGGTTTCGACTTTTTCCACGCCCACTTACTTATGTCCTTTTTTGAATAGCTGCATCACCGACCATCAAAGCCAAGTAAAGGTTATTCAGGTCTGTTACTACGACATCATTATAGAATACAAAGATTAAGTAGAAGGATGTGTGTGGGCGAACCAAGCGCACCTACGCATATCCTTCTATGATAACCCACAGTTTTGTTTCGCTAGGGATATGCTTCTTGATACCGCCGTATTACGACGGTGTTTTTATCGGAAGTTAAGGTTGAAAAGAAAAATTTCTTTGGGTGAGCTGCAATCCAGCGGTCAACATTGCAAATTGTCCTCCGGTACCAAATCCTGCGGCTGCACCATTCTGGTTATAGTACAAACCACCCGTCGATCGCACATAGGCGATCTGAGCTGTGCTTCTCAACGCTTGTGCGATCGAAGCAACCGATGCAAAGCTCAATCGAGATAGCGAGCGAAACGTTGTTTTGTCTAGTACAATTCTGTCTTGAACCACATTAAAGTCTCGAATGACATCAATTCCAATTGTGCTCTGGTTGTAGATTGTGTTTGTGTCAAAAACAAAGCGATCGCTCCCCGAACCGCCTGTCAGGGTATCGTTTCCCAGCCCCCCAACTAGTGTGTTATTTCCGGCTCCACCTGATAAGGTATCTTTACCTGAGCCACCGATTAAAGTATCGTTACCGTTTTGGCCATCGAGTACATCGTTTCCGGCAAAACCATAGAGCGTGTCGTTCCCATTCCCACCAAGAATGCGATCGGCGGCAGCCGTACCTCGCAAAATATCGTTGCCAGAACCTCCCGTAATACTCCGAGGTATCTGAGGATTGTTGACTGCAGCTGCTCCAGGAATAAACAAAATAGTCGATAGTGATTTGCTTTCAGCCAGAATATATTTTATTGGGTCTCCCCCCTGTGACGCAGCGCCATTGGTGTCGCTCAACTCGATGAAGTAGGTGCCCGGAGTCGCGGCCTTCTGGAACACGACAAAACCATTGACCTTACTGGAAATCGACTTGCTGTCAATTAACCGATCCGCTCCATCCATTCGACCATTGCCATTGCTGTCCTGTACCAGCGCATAGGAAATACCAAACGCATAGTTATTGTAGTACTGTGAAAGGTTGAGACTTCCTCCCTCTTGTGGGATACCTAAAACATCCACATCTGCCGTCGTCGCATCTCCTGACACTACACCCAGAACACCAGACCGCCCAATGTCAACACGATAGACATCAGAAACCAGGGAAGCTGTCGGCCTGGATTTGCCAATGACGCGACCATAAACATCTAAAAGGTAGGGGGGTCTGCTCCAAAAATTAAGCGAGACCCGAGTTGGGCTTGTTCTTGATGACACTGCTTTCTCTCCAATTTAAATAGCAACCTCACCTTTATCAAATCAAAAAAGAACAGACAATCGGAAAAACACTGGCTTCAAGTTTTGCGCAGCACTGATTTGCAAAAGACCCACTCTGCGACGGGCAAAAAAATTAGCAGATTCTGGCTATCGTGAGAGAAAATGAGCGAGTGATATTGCACAACGTTTTAACTCCTACGTAGGGTCACTGCTCCAGACCCCGTACCTCACCCGAGTAAGCACTGTGACAGTTCGCATGATGATGCTTGAAAGCATCATCAGCTTTTTGGTTCTTGCAGCAAGAATTGTTTCAAGGACGCTTTTTTCTTAAATACACTTTAACGCTTAATTTGCCCTCCCTTAACTTGTAAAACACACGATTAGCTGTATCTTTGTTGCGGACTATCTTTTGCTGTCTCAGTCGTCCACTTTTTTATCTTTAAGTGTCAAGGGCACTCTGAATCCTGGTTCTGTTAAGAGAACCGTTGAACTGTCGCCATGTGAAATCAATAGAGTGCTGTTATCTTTCAATTTTGAGAGTAATGTAGTGCTGTTCCTCAAGATTAAGTCAGCGTCAGATTCATCAGCCGCTACAGAAATTTAGATGACGGGTGATGACGCAGTAATTAGATCCCACATGGATACGAGTTTTGCTTGCATTGTTCAGTTGACCAGATTCAAGATCGCCAGCGCTAACTATCTTTCTATTGAGATTCTACTGAGGAGATCCTAGTAATGCCACTATCAGCGGGTAATATTGCGTTCGTAGGCTACAACGCCGATGGCAATGACAACATTGCCTTTGTTGTTCTGGTGGATATCACCCCCGGGGAGGTTGTTTTCTTCGAAGATAACGAGTGGAATGGGACAGCCTTTGGAGATGCAAACGAAGGAGCATTTAGCTGGACCGCGACAGATCTTGTGACCGCAGGAACCGTTGTTCGCATCGACAACATTGGGTCGGGCACCATCACGGCCAGCACCGGAACAGCCGTTGCAGCGAATGCCTTGGCTCCATCGCGGGGCACAAATCGGGGGATTGCAGCGAGCGATGAAGTGATTTATGCCTACCAGGGAGCGGCAGGATCTCCGACCTTTCTGGCGGCGATCGCCAGCGGTGGCTTCAGTGATGCCAACGGGGTATTGACCAATACCGGGTTGACCGTTGGCGTTAACGCGATCGACTTGA
>JBIKWV010000388.1:0-5070 GCA_044356135.1 Elainellaceae cyanobacterium | reverse complement strand
CCTGTAGGGATAGACAAAGGGTGACTGCCCCGGAAATGCCGTTTCTGGCTGTACCGAGCTGAGTTCGTAGGAGAATTTCTGAATCATGGAAGCGACTCCATTTGCACTGACCTGGGAACCTGATCTTCCCAGGCACGCAACAACAAACCGGTTGCCACAGTTGAGCGAACTGTCCGATGCCGAGCGCTCCTGGATATCTCCGGAGATGCAGCGGCGGGTAGCAGTGGTGGCAGGAGTGGCGATCGCCGTCACCGGGGGAACGACCATTGACGCAATGCGGCAGCCTCCCCAGTATGAGGGCGCGTTTCAGTTGAAGATTCAGCCGAGAGCATCCAATGTCGCAGCGGTGCCTGTTCCCCAGATTCAGGATGTAAACCAGACGCTGTCCCCTCCTAAAGTAGATACCGACACTCAGATGCGGGTGCTCAAGAGCCAGCGAGTTCTGGAACCTGTGGTTGTAGCCCTACAGCAACAGGGTGAGAACCTGAGTTATCGAGACTTGAGCGATCGCCTCAGTATCCAGGCCAATCCTGACCAGACCTTAACCGTCGGCTACCGCGATACTGACCCCGCCAGGGCGCAGCAGGTACTGGAGCAGGTCGCTCAGCAATACCAGACTTATGGACAGGAATGCCGGGAGAGTACCTGTCAGGGCGTCGCTTTTATTGAACAACAGGTGCCTCAGATCCGCGATCGCATCCAAAGCCTGCAAACCCAAATTCAGCAGTTCAACCAGCAGCATGGGTTGACCGATCTGGAGCTGCAAACCCGCATTTTTAACAATCGTGCTGCTGAAATTGCCAGACAAAAGGCAGAAATCTCCGTGAAGCAAGCCCAGGTACTGGATCAGTACAGTAAGTTGCAAACTCAGATGGCGTTGAAGCCTGACCAGGGCATTGCTCAGGCTCTGCTGCGGCAAGATTCCCAGTACCAATCGACGCTCAACCAGTTTCATACCCTGAACCAGCAGATTGCCACTGAGTTCAGTCGGCTCCAGGGTGGAGCAGCATTACCAACCCTTTATGCGGAGCATCAACACTTATTAGACCAGTTGCAGAAGGCAAGCCAGTCCGTCGTGCAGCGATATTTGACCAATGCGCCCGCCACCGCCCAAAGTCCTTTCTTCAAAAATCAGGACACGCTGGCGCTGTTGCAGCAATCTATTGGTACGGTGCAGTACCAGGATATTCTGAATGTCCGCCAGCAGATGCTTACACAGTCGGAATCTCTGATGGAGCAGGAGCGTCAACGGATTGCGGTACTGCTGAGACAGTACGATACGTTGCGGCAGAACTTACAGACAGAAACCACCCTGCTGTCCCAATATCTGGAGCGCCTGGATGCCCTCCAGACCCAGGTTGCCCAAACGGCTCCCACCCTGCAAGTGACCCAGCCCCCTGGCCTGAACACTAATGCACAGGGCGTCCCCGTTGCTACAACGGCAGACCTGGGGCAAGCGATCGCCCTGGGAACTTTGGCAGGGGGTGTTTTGGGGCTTGGTGCCGCAGCGTTCCTGGAGCGCAGACGGGCGATCGCCAAAGCACTACAGCAGCCTCCGCAGGGCGCTGTGGGAACAGAACCCTTCTACCTGCTGGAACCGAGTTACAGCGTTGATGTGCAGCAAACGGTCGCAGAAGTCTGGCAGGACGAGAAAATGAAGGCAATCGTTCCGGTGAGCGTTTCCGCCGCTTAGTTGCTGAGAACCTATCCAAACCCAAAAGTTGGGAGGCGCGACGCTGTGCGTCGCGCCTCCCAACTTTTGGGTTTTCAGTTTGCGAATCGTCGCTAGTACAACTCCCGGACAATCACCCGAAATCCGTTTTGACGGAACATTTCAGCGGCAGCAGCGGCATTCTCACGGGTGCTGAAAACACCCGCCTGCATGGCTGGTTGCCCCTCAAAAAAGACTGGAAACGCTGCAGGTTCCAACGATCGCACCTGGGCTTGCATCTCCTCACTCTCGACTGCGACCACTAACCGATAGCGCAACTCCGCTCGCTGCGACAAGAAAGTCTGTCGGGACAGGCTTCCCCCGACAGCAATTCTGGGCAGACTGCCCACATTGCCAAGGGGAGCATTCGGGTCAGGCACCGGTAGCAGATCATAGCGGCGACCGGATGGTGCGGGCATCGCAGGGATGGCCGTGTTGATGACCGGACGCCGGACGGCCACTCGCTGTGAAGATCGGCGAGCCGGGGGCGGGACTGGAATTTCGATGGGAGCCTGAATCAAAGCGCTGTTGGGAAGTGCAATGGGGGCTGCTGGTGTCGCTGCAATAGAGCGTGTCGGAGGGGGAACCGGGATCTGCACGGCACGAGCGGGGGCAGGAATTTCAGCAGGGGCTGAGGGCAGTGAACGAGGACTGGCAGATGGGCGATCGTTCACCGTAGAGGCAGGGGCACCCCCCGGACGGCTCCTCACCACAATGGGGGGCGGGGGTATGACAGGGCGATTGGGCCTAACGGGAGATGGGGCAATCACCTGACGGTCTGGCAGCCCAACGGGCGGCACTGTGACCGTGGGGCGCTCACTCATTGTTGGGAATGGGGCGATCGCAGGCCGACTGGCAGCGATGGGTAAGGGGGCTGCTTCAGGCCGGACAAATCCAGTGTTATAGAGCGTTCCCACTTCTGGTTGGGTAGCAACGGGAGCGGTGGGACTGGGGAAGAGCGAAGGAGTTGCCAGGTTGGGTTGGGGGGCTGAGGTCGGCATGGGGAAAGACTGGGGCGATCGCTGCACCGGAGGAGTCGGGTTGAGTTGAGCGGTGGGACGAGGGGAGGGGAAAGATGGCGTTGGTGGTTGTGCAATGCGGCTGGTCTCAGGAAGAGTGCCCAATTGGGTCGGACTATTACCCTCCGATACACTCCCTGTTTGGGATGCCGATATCATGTCGGAGCGATTTCTGGTCTGCGTAGAGCCATCGGCTTCAGGTTGTCTACGGTTTGCCGGATTGGTTTCAGGCTGAGGAGTGCTGTCGGGTGCAGATAATCTTCTAGCTTCAGAGGTGCGATTCGGACTCGAAACGCTGACTATCGGCGCAGGTACAACAGTTTCAGGGGATTCCTGAAAGGTTCTGAGCGGCAGGGAAGGCAGATCTTCTGTGGCGCTTACCAGGGAGGTTGGAGGTGTTGTAAACGACTGATTGGAGGTGACGACGCGGGCCAAAGATGCAGCGTTACGGTCTACCCAGAGTCCCTGCCCCCGCGGATTGGGATTGGTCAGGGTAATTCCCATGACGCTGTTGGGGCTGGTGCTGAGGACAGTAGCGCTCTCTGTGCCGCTGGTTGGATGGGCAAAGCTACCGCTTCCCTGAATCACAATCGATTGCCCGATGGCCATTGGATCAGCCTGGAGTGTCACACCGGGCGTCAGGATCAGGGGAAATTGCTCTCCCGATTCGACAGTATAAGTTCCCGGTGCCAGCAAAATCGCGGTGTCAGGCTGTGCTGACTGGAGCGCCCTGGTCACGGTGCGAAAGGGCGATCGCCCACTCCCATCTCCTGTCGTATCGTTACCCGTCACTGGATTCACAAACAGTAGCCGCGAAAAAGAGTTGGACGCGATCGCCTGCGTTTGGGCAACCGTCTGCGCCAGGATAGGGGAAGGTAGACAGAGTGCGATCGCCAGAAAGCTGGCTCCTCCAAGGCCCAATGTCACGGAGCGCAACCAGGGCAAGGCAGTTTTGGGGGCGATCATAGCGGGGGGGGGCGCGGTGGATGGACAATTCATCGACGGGTCTCCTGACACACGGCAGCGAATGGGAGCAATAATTTGGTCAGAGAAAAGGCCAAAATCTGGTTTTTTGGAGCCAGGAAAGCAGCGAATTTGGAAGTGCAAATTCTGGCGATCGCTTCAGTAAACTCCAGACTTTAGGCGGCTTTTCTCAAATTCAAAGAGTATATTGGTCTAGATTCTGCCCGATTTTTTACAAAGCAGATCAAAAATTTTTAAGTTTTTAAGAATCAATAGTCCGCACAGATTCTAGCAGGGCAATCAGCCAGGGAGCCGTATTCAAGGAGCATTTGGTAGTTTGGATGCAATTTACAGCACTTTGCAAGTGCATCTGGTACAAACTTTGTGCTGAGAACCGCGCTCCGCGCGGTTCTCAGCACAAAGTTTGGTTTTAGTTCAGCGCAAAGCGCTGTAATCGAAGTTGGGTCTAAGTAGATAGGCGCGATTAAGCTTGAAACCCAAAAAGCGATTCCGCCCGCTGCGCGGGCAGAATCGCTTTTTGGGTTTCGACTTTTTCCACGCCCACTTACTTAACAGGACTTTTGACTATTTTCCCTATAATGCCGCGAAACGCCCTCGCAGAGGGCGTTTCGCGGCATATTTAATTTAGCGCCGATTTTTCCCGAAACACTGACTACGTCAGCGTTTCGGGAAAAATCGGCGCAATTTAGTCAAAAGTCCAGTTATGAAGAGCTGAAAGATTTTGAAGAAGCTCGAAATAGCTATCTAAAAGCCTTGTCAGGTAATCCAAATCATCGTGGTGCTAAAGAAGGGATGTCTCGGCTCGGCAATAAAAGTGTAAATAATAGATTTTCACCTATTAACTCTGAGACATCCTCAAAATCTGAATTTTATGAACTTTTATCTAATGATAAATCGCTGGCTGCTCAAAGGGCTTTGGCTTTAATTGATGAGCTTGAATTTACTATTAAGCCACCTGTTTCTTCTCTGTTAGGCAATATTTTGTGTGGGGCAGTATTGGCGATAGGAACAGTGTTTTTCTTTAGCTTCTCCTTATTCGTGTTCCTGACTATGGTGATTTCGATAATGGGTAATCCGTGGAATGCAGATAAAGTAGCATTTAGCATTCTTGTTATGATTGTGCCGTTATTAATTGCTGCGGGGATTTATGCATCTACAACGCTAGGCTTTAGAAGTGCAAAAAATACAAAGTATGAGTTTGGCAAAGGGTTGATAAAAATTACTAAAGGAGCTTTTGCCGTAAGTACAGAAACAGTTGAAATATACCGCATCAAAGGAATAAGCGTAGTTCAGGATTGGTTTTCTCGGAGAACTGGATATGCAACATTGGTACTTACAACTGATGACTCCAAGCAA
>JBIKWV010000387.1:0-5080 GCA_044356135.1 Elainellaceae cyanobacterium | reverse complement strand
CCCGAATCCAGGTAGAACACAAAATCAGCGCTGACACCCGCAGCAGTCGATTGGTTGGCGGTTCATGGATCCCCAAAATCCACACGTCGAACCACTCAAATCCAGTCTGAAAGGGCGTCGCATCGGGACTGACAAGACTCTGTAAAAAGGCCAGCAGAAACCCGAAGCCAAACCCCTCAAAGGCGGCGGCTCCTAAAGCGAACAGAACAGCGGCGATCGCCACCCACGGAAAATACTTAAACTCGCGCCAAATCAGGGAATTTTCAATCTGAAATCGGACAAATCGTAGCAAAGGGTTCATGTCGCTCCTCTTGGCTAACTCCTCACAGGCGATCGATCGTTAATAGGCTCCAAATCCTGTCAGCACCCTGGGAATGGTTTTCAACAGAATGTCCAGATCCGTCCAGATTGACCAGTGCCGCAGGTAGCTCAAATCCTGGACACTAACGCTATGGAGATCCCGTACCGATGAACGGGCGCTGACCTGCCACATTCCGGTCACTCCCGGTAAAGCGCTCAATCGTTGCTGCATTTCGCGGGGAATCCGCAGTGCGTCGTACAGCGCCCACGGGCGTGGTCCCACCAGGCTCATATCCCCCCGCAGTACGTTCAACAATTGCGGAATTTCATCCAGGCTGTACTTCCGCATCCAGGCTCCGATGGGCGTAATGCGGGGATCGTCTTCTCGCTTGTGCAATCCCGTCTGGTCACCCATCACCTGATGATGCATCTGTTCTGCATCTGCGACCATCGTCCGGAACTTAAAGATCCGAAACAGGCGGCCTCGTTCTCCGGTGCGCCACTGCTGGAAAAAAACGGGTCCGGGAGATTCCCATTTAATCAGCAGTGCCAGAACAACCATCAGCGGGCTGAGAAGAATCAGTGAAAGCGCAGCAAGGTTCCAATCAATCAGCCGTTTGACCCACCAGAGGAACCATTTTTTTTTCATGGGTAATTCCGGCGTATTGGGAACCTGGAGGTAAACAGTTTTGCCGACCGAGGTTGCAGCATTTGCCCAAAGTTCCAGATCGGTCTGGGACAGAGCGGCACTGAGCAAAACCCGTTGGGTGGGCGATCGCCGCAGCCGCTCCACCAACCATTGGGTGTCTTCGGAAGGACGAACACAGGCAATCGTGGCAGAGAATTCTACCGAAATGGGTGACGTAACTGGATACACCAGTAGATGCTGCTGTCGCCACTTCAACTGATATTTTGAAGGATGTAGTTCTGGCAGTTCTGGAATCGAGTGAGAGTGCTGTACGAATAGCGTTGTCATAACATGAATTAGCAGTTGTAGAGGCTGAATAAAAAACGAAGGTAAGAATTCTAAAGCCAGTGTTGAAAACACTAAATTGTTCAAATTGTTCAAGATGGGGTTTGGAGTCTGCGCCCCAGGCAGGGGCACCCCTCTGCCCCTCAACGCTCCCCTTCACCCCCTGCAAACTTTCGTTTTGCCGTACTAGACAGAGAGGGTCGGTTGGATAGCCTGTTGAACGGGGTAATAGCGCAGCCGATCCTGCGACCCGTTGGCAACGACTCCAACAACGTTGACCGGGCTGAGCGCAGAGAAAGCCTGACTGAGTTCCGCTCGTGTCACTCGTCCGATGCGTCCCAGCAACAGCGTGCCGTCGCAGAAAGAAGCGGTCAGTACGGCATCGACGATCCCCAGGGTGGGCGGCGTGTCGAAGATAACCAGATCGTATGCCTGCTCAAACTCTGCCAGCAGCCGATCCATTTGACCGGAACTGAGCAGCTTGACGGGATCGGCAGGGGCAGGGCCGGAGGTGAGAACAGCGATCGAAATATCGTTGTACTGGTGTAAAAGCCGGATGCCCAACTGTCGCGTATCACTTGCCTCCAGCAGCAGCGTGGATAGTCCCTGCTCGTTGGGCAAACCCAACTGCTTGTGCAGGCTGGGTCGGCGCAGATCCGCGTCAATTAAAAGCACTCGCTTGTTGAGGCGAGCCGCGCTGATGGCCAGTCCCAGGGCAATGGTGGATTTGCCTTCTCCCGCTAACGCCGATGTGATCGCCAGCGATCGCAGACCATTGGCGTTGGGGAGAAGATTCAGATTCTGATAAATCAAATCCAGCGATTCCCGAAAGGGTTGCCACTGCACCAGGTCCATCGGGGAGGGCAGTAGATCGGCCCGTCGTGGGAAAGGTAGCGTGAGCAGGGGGGAGGATGTTTCCAGCGGCAACTCCGGCACGATCCCCAGCAGTGGTAACACCACCTGGTTTTTGAACTCGTCCAGGGAGTGAACCGAGTCGTCCATACCGTCCCGCACCAGCGCCGCAACGCTGCCCAGCATTAAACCGGCGATCGCCCCCAACAGCAGGTTTCGCGTCAAACTGGGGCCAATTCTCTCTCCCAGTTGCGGATTCTCCACCACCTGCCAGTCAAAGCCGCCCCTGGCGATCTCCAGAGCGATATCCTGACGGGCTTTCAGCAATTCTTGAAGCGTGTTGCGCCCAATTTCAACGCGCGGTTGCAGTCGTCCATATTCTGCCAGCAATGCCGGGAATCGACGCAGTTGAGCTGTGAGCGATCGCTCTGCCTCCGCTAAGCCCTGTGCCCTGGCTGTCAACGCTGACAGGTTGACCTGTGCTTCGATCAACTGGCCCGCCAGTGACAGTTCTGTTTCTCCCAGTTGGCCCTGAGACAGTAGCGCTTCGCCCTGGGCTGCCAATGCCGAATGGCCCAGCACCCGTCGCACTTCCTGACCCAGCAGGGTGCGCTGCCGCTGCCGCTGATCCAGAAGTTGCTGCACGAAGGGGGAGCGATCGCGGAATCGGACGCGCTCCCGCTCCAGCGCCAGTTCGGTTTTCTGGATTTCGTTCAGGAGTTCCTGGAATCGGGAGGACTGGCTCAACTGGGAGGCCAGCATTGCCTGCTGGGGCGATCGCCCCAATTGTGCCTGGAGCGCCTGATACCTCGCCTGCACACTGCGAATTTCGGCGCTGTTGTTTTGCTGGTTCTGCTGCACCTGGGTGAGAGCGTTCACCAGGGCGGTGGACTGCACTTCGGGATCAACCAGATTCTGCTGTTGACGGAACTGCTTCAGTGCCTCTTCCGCCTGCTGCACCTGGCCGTCCAGCAGGGGGATCTGCTCGTTGATAAACGCCAGCCCCTTCGTCAGTCGCTGTTGCTGCTGTTCGCGGTTGTATTCCTGATAGACCTGTTGAATGGTCTCCAGGACGCGCTGTGTTTTTGGGGAATCGTTGTCGCTGTAAAGCACCTGGAAAATTTTGGTCTTGACCTTATCTTCTTCCACCTGAGTGAGGACGAGCGATCGCCGCAGTGCATCCGCCGTCAGGTCGGGATACTGAGGCTGAAGTCGATCGACTGCTTTTTGCAGGAGCTGAGAACTCCGCATCTGGGTGAGCTGAGTAGAGTTGTCTATTTCAACATTGGCATCGGCAAACTGGCGCTCAGTGCTGTTACCCGT
The DNA here is from genome assembly GCA_044356135.1 of Elainellaceae cyanobacterium. Lineage (GTDB taxonomy): Bacteria > Cyanobacteriota > Cyanobacteriia > Elainellales > Elainellaceae > CAZVXA01. The sequence continues at coordinate 1,632 of JBIKWV010000387.1, read as the reverse complement.
TTTGCTTTGATAGTTGGGTTCGACCAGGAGCTGCATTGAACTCTGATAAACGGGGCGTTGCAACAGCGTATACGCTGCCGAAGCGGACAACACTCCCAGAAACACGCTCAGCAGCCAGAAGCGGCGGCGCAGCAGAACGCCAAACAGTTGCCCGTATCCGGGATCAGTGTCAGAAATTCCAATTGGGCTATACGTCATTGCAGCGATCCCCCACCTTGAGTTAAAACGTTCGCGTGAAACGGCAATTTGATTCAATCCCATTCATTCACGAATGTTTTCCTGTGCTAGAAACTGATCAATAGTCCGCTGGACTCTGCTGAAGAATGCGGCTTCCGAGAAGTTGGCGATCGCGTGTTCACGAATCTGTTCGTAGTCCCAGTCCTGCTGCATGGCATCCATCAATGCAGCCTGGATCGATTCTGGCGACTGCCGTTTGAATAAAATTCCAGTCTTGCCGGGGATCTGGGTGTCTAACACCCCACCCGCACCATAGGCGACAACGGGCGTCCCGCTGGCGTTGGCCTCCACAGGCACCAATCCGTAATCCTCCAGGGCCGCCACCACGACGGCCTGGGTTTTTGCCATCAACTGCATCCGTTCTTCGTCACTGACGTGCCCCAGAAATTGGATATTTTTCAGGGCTTGAGCTTCCAGCCGTTTACGTTCTGGGCCATCCCCCGTAATGAACAGCGGTAAACCTGACCAGTTGAAGGCTTCAATGATAACGTCGGTGCGTTTGTAGCTGATCAAGCGGGTAGAGGTCAGAAAAAAGTCATCCTTCTCTTGAGAGAACGTGAACTTTTGGCTATCGATGGGGAAGTTGATGGCGATCGCTGGTTTCCGGTAAAGCCGCTGAATGCGGTGAGCCACGGTGCTGGAGTTGGCGATGTAGAGATCCGGCTCCTGGGCATATCGCAAATCCACCTGTCGCATCCACTGAAACATCTGCTCCAGCAAGAAGGAGAATTTGCGGTAGGTGCCATATTCCTGCAGGTACGTGCGAGTATCCCACAGGAATCGGGTGACGTTGTGACAGAAGCAAATGTGCTTTGCCTCTGGCTTCTTGCGGACTGCCTTGGCAAAGCTGCTACTGCTGCTAATGATTAAGTCGTAATCGCTTAGATCCAGCGCTCGAAACGCCGGAAAGTACAGCGGAGCCAGGAGCCTGAAGTACTTTGATGCTCTGGGGATGTGCTGTAGAAAGGTCGTTTTCACGGGGCGATCGCCCAGTTCGATAGTCCGACTGGGGTCGTATAGCGAGGTAAAAATATCAGCATCAGGATAATACTTGCACAGCAGTTCAAAGACCCTTTCTGCGCCTCCTCGTTGCGTCAAATAATCGTGAACCAGAGCAACCTTCATGAATACAACCTGATGGAATAAAACAACTAAGGGCTTGTAAAGAAAGACATTGCTGATTGGGACGATGAATTTTTGTAGAGAGTCGTGCTAAGCAGGACTCTCTACAAAAATTCATCCATGAATTAAGCAACGCCTCAAGAAATAACCTTATGGATTGAACTGACCCCACTGTTCGACATGGCTCACGGGACGCCCCAACACTCCCCCTGGTAAGGCTACCGTGTACCCACATCTCTCGTTTGCTCCGGTAAGTCCTGGTTGCCCCCCTTA
>JBIKWV010000386.1:0-5082 GCA_044356135.1 Elainellaceae cyanobacterium | reverse complement strand
GCGGCAGCTCACTAGGTCAAAACCTGCACGATTGTTGTAGCGGCGAGCTATCTCATCAAGCAGGGAATCTGGATTGGAAAGGGTTAGCTCTTCTGCATTCATACCTTGGCTTCCGTTAGACAGCAAGTGTCAGGATGGCGCTCAATATGCTTCAAAACCTCAGCGAGTGGATTAGGTGGAGCCGTTGAGCAAAAGTAGTGATCACCCACAATTACCAACCCGATGCGCCCCCGTGATAGAGCCACGTTCAGACGCTCCCTTTTATTGAGAAAGCCTAGCTCACCTCGCTTGTTAGAACGAGTCACGGAGTAAATGGCAACATCCGCTTCCCTTCCCTGAAACGCATCAACGGTATTGCACTCAATATGTAAAGACTGCAAGTTCTCGATCTCAGAATTGAGTCGCCGATTAATCAGTTTTCGCTGAGCTGTGTAGCCCGTTAGAATAGCAACTTCATATTTCTTCTGAGACTCAGCGACAGCATGATTTAAGCGCCTGAGGAGTTGAATAATCACGGACACCTCACAAGCATTGTTATAGCTAGGGCGTGCTGCCTGCTCAAGTCGATCAGAGGATGAAGCAGTCGTCAACCAAGTCACGGCTCTGGGCAGCACCTGGCCCAGATAAGGGTCGAGCGCTGGCCCATCACTGCGTAGTCTACCGCTATAAAAGCACTGGCTAATTAATTCACCGATGGGTTGAACCATGCGGTGCTGAATTGACAGGCTTTTGCAGCAAGCTTGTGGCAAAGTACGGAGCAGTAGATCAAACAAGGTTTCTTGAACATCTTCAGGCTTCAGATCGTATTTAGCCAGAAACTGAGCATTGCTACTGGCTTCGTCCTGAAAGGGCGGCAGCTGATTAGAGTCCCCAACCAAAATCCATCGGCGTGATCGCGCCACTGGAACCAAAACTTCAGTTGCCGTCGCTTTTGAGGCTTCATCCACAATGCACAGGTCAAATTCAATATCCTGAACATCTCGTGGCATCCCAATACAGGTTCCTGCAATTACCTGCGCCCGTTTAAGAAAAGCGGTATTGAATTGATCGTTGCGCCCAAACTGATCGGTCCACTCTGCTTGCAGGGCTAGTAGACGCTGTAGCTTTTTGGCATCTGGATGAGCTAAATCAATCACTTTCTCTAATCGTGCATCCAGCTCTTTCACAGACAGCTTGAGAAACTTCCGGATATTGCTGCCACTAATCTCTTGCAGGCGATTGGCAATTTTTTCTTTCTCGTCCCGCGCAAGCTTTGCCTGTCGGTTTAAGTCGTCAATTTCCTCCTCAATCTGAAGCAAGCGCTCACGCAAATCCTCAGAAATTCCATATTCTCCCAGGGCTTTCGGCTTTCGAGCATCATAAGGAACTGGGTACAATTCGTCCCTTTCACACTTACGACCGTCTAATTCTGTGCGTAGCCCATCAATTTTTAGCGTAATGTTTCTCAATTCCTGGAGCTGCGTCGCCTGCTCTACTTCTTGAGCTGAAATGTTGTGCTGAGCGGCCCACTCTGACAAAAACTGTTGGCTAGCAGCCAGAACAGATTGCCGCCAGTGATTCATCTGCTCCTCAACCAGCAGCATTTGAACCCCCTCAGCCACCTTCTCATGGTTTCCGATTCTAACCAGCTTTAGAGCCGGGTTTTGATCCTGGATGCGCTCAAGCGCATTATCCAAAGCAACATGGGTTTGTGAACTTAACAGGATACGAGCATTTGGATTATTTTGAAGTGTTTGAAGGATAACCTCTGTGATAAATCGAGTTTTTCCAGTTCCTGGAGGCCCTTCAACCACGAGAAAATCTTCAGTCCCCAGTGCCGCCTCCACAGCTTCCCGCTGAGATTCATTCATCATCTGGAAAAACGAGGTTGACTGTATAGAATATGGAGTCTGAGTTGTACTGGGAGAGATCAACAGGTAACGCAAATTGGTTCGCACTGCTCGATCAAAGCGAATTGCATCGACCGCCGCTTTTTGACGATATAACGCTACCTCAGCTGCACGTGTGTCAAACCGTAGTTCACCAGATTCCGGCATCTGAGCTGGATCCCCATATTGAATGTATAAGACCAAGCAATCGTCTGTAACTTCTTCGACATCCCCACATAAAATACTGGAGCCATTTTCTCGCACGATATGGCGTGGTTGAGCAGCAATATCATCATCAGGCAGTGCTATCAGTTGGAAGTAGACACGACTGGCATCATATTCATAGCTGGAGTAATGAAGCGGGGCTTCTCGTTCCCTCTCCCAATCCGTCTTTGCTCGTAGTAAATCGCTCCACACGCGGAAGAGCCGCTGCTTCTCCTCTTCAGCCTTCGTCTGACGCAGCGTTGCTTCATGGTCTGCCACATCAAACTTAAGGTTTTGAATGACCTCAATCGCTTCATTCAGGTTAAGAGGATTACCAAACCGGAATTCATAGTTCGGCTGCCAACCACTCTCACGCTTACCTTCCAGTACTGAATTTGGTAACGACCTTGCATTAAAAATCCACAAGTGATCTTTCTCAGCAGCAACGTGATAGCTATAGGCAGACCCAAACACGGCATAGTGGTTCTCAGGATATTCATCCTCTTGTGAGGATGCTTTGGAATTGCGATAACGAATAATGCCACAGACTGTATTAAGGTCATCTCTCAAAATCCGCTCAATCTCAGTTTGCGAGGCACTAAGTTCAACCTGTAAGCTCTTTATTGCCTTAGAGGAGAGCTTAAGATAACAAATTCCCCTCGTATTCCGGATGGCTCGCAGACGCTGATTTTGAACAGCTTCAAGTTGGGCAAGGAGAACCTCAGCGTTACGAGGTCGTTCTGCCGGATCGTCAGAAACACAAGCTTCAATAATTTCAAGAACACTGGATGGAACATCCAGCGCCTTCAGTGCCTTGGGAATATCCTCGTAATCTCCAAGCTCAATAGATGTTAAACATCTCAGGGCAATGATTCCCCACCCATACACATCACGAGTATATGTATAGTCGCCCCTATCGTGTTCTGGCGGAGTGTACGGACGGGAAGTAAATTCAGCAAGCGTCACTTTAGGCTCAAAGTACCTTTTGAGCTTAGAAATACCAAAATCAGCCAACTGTATCTGGTTGTCAGCTGAGACGAGGACATTGCTGGGTTTAAGGTCACGATGGATGTAGTTACGCTCATGAGAGAAGGACAAAGCTTCTAAAATCGGCAACCCAATCACCGACCAGAAATCATCCCATCCATCGGGAGATGACTCGGCAATCAATTCCAGCAGTTGGCGCTCCACCCAGGGCAACACCAGGAAATAATGCCCGGTCTCAGGATCGATTCCCGAATCTAGCAGCTCAACAATACGAGGGTGCTTTAGCTCCTGAAGCGCTTGAGTCTCACGCCGAAATGATTCCGCCAGAATCTCTTCTTCAATACGCCCATGCTTAAAAACCTTGACAGCGACTCGCTTAAAGTTGTCCCGCAAATCGGCAGCTTGGTAAACATCTGCCATGCCACCAGAATGAGGCGGCTCTGAGAGGATATAGCGACCGTTAATGGTAAAAACCGGGGGGTTGGGCATTCTGTCTGTATCTATGCAAAGAGTTTAGCCATATCAGCAAAAGCCGATCAAAACATGCTGAATTTAGAGTACCCAGCTTGCTTCTTTACGCCTGCATACAGATGCACCGACACATTTATAGCCATTATAGAGTTTTAAAGAGGGTTCATCCAGGTTCGGATTAGATACACCTCTGAAATTTCCTCAGTAGGTCAACCAGTTCTGCGTCCGTCAGTTGCCACTGTCTTCTTCCTCTAGTGTGTTTTGCAATCCAACACTTAGGCTTTGACAAGGGTTTCAACCATCTAAACAACAGTTCTACACACAAAATAGCGGAGAGCTTACTTGCCGTTGATAGGAGCAGAAATCACTTTCTATCCCACTTCCAGCAATTCCTTCCAATTGGTCGTGTACCTGAGCGATCCCCTCCTTATAGCTCCGCCAGCATCTCGACGGAACTGCCGAGTGAACGTACTGAAAACCAATCTAAAGATAATCAATTGGTGATTAGTTGCACTTCACGGACTCTATTTCTATAGTCGCTACCGCACTTCCAGCCACTCCCTCCAGTTGGTCGTGTACCTGGGGACCCATGCAGTAACGGCGTAGGCTTGCCTCCCCGCCCTCATCTGCTGGTGGTCGAGCTTGAGAGCGCCGCTGAAGTCACTCAAAAGTTCTGGGAACTCTGCTCTCCTGAAACTGGGGCTGTTCCCAGAACTGAGGGCGATCAGTTTGGGGTGAGGGTGGGGGCGATCGCCCCCTATACTCCCCTCCACTACTCTTATTTCAGAACACCAGACCTTCAGCGATCGCACTGTAAACATTTACAGTTCCCGGCGACTCTGGTGTTACGGTTTCAGTTGGAGGGTTCCCTATCCCAGTTTCCATTCAACTGATTTCCCCAGCGAGTGGGGACCGCATTCTGTCGTTATTTTTCTGGACTAGTTGGACTGGTTTCCATTCAACTGATTTCCCCAGCGAGTGGGGACTTACCGCTTTGCGTTTCATGATTCCACCCCCTGCGCCTTCGCGTTTCCATTCAACTGATTTCCCCAGCGAGTGGGGACTCCACACAACAATGACCACCATCAAAACTTTCAAAAGTTTCCATTCAACTGATTTCCCCAGCGAGTGGGGACCCCCTTTTTCCTTTGAGTATCCATTTACTCTCAAAGGGTTTCCATTCAACTGATTTCCCCAGCGAGTGGGGACCTCCAGGTGCCCACTCGGTCAGTGGTGCAGCCGAGCGTTTCCATTCAACTGATTTCCCCAGCGAGTGGGGACTCTCAAAGGAGAACGTTATGTCTGCTAACTTAAATTACGTTTCCATTCAACTGATTTCCCCAGCGAGTGGGGACCGTGAGCATAGATCCAGTTAAGACAGGTACCCATCTCGTTTCCATTCAACTGATTTCCCCAGCGAGTGGGGACCAATCTGGCGGCTGCACGTCAGCGTCGTACTCAGCGCAAGTTTCCATTCAACTGATTTCCCCAGCGAGTGGGGACTTTCCCGAACACGGTAGTCAATATATCAGTTCTGTTGTTTCCATTCAAC
>JBIKWV010000385.1:0-5094 GCA_044356135.1 Elainellaceae cyanobacterium | reverse complement strand
ACCCCCCCCCCCCCCCCCCCCCCCCCCCCCCCCCCCCCCCCCCCCCCCCCCCCCCCCCCAAAACTGGGATGCACCCTGTTACCTGCTCTGTTAACGTTTGTCGCATTTCGAGAACAACCCCAGATGGCGGGAGGAAAATGGAGGTAGCCAGGACTAAAATCGTTGCAGCGCTTTGCCCTGAGATAGAACCAATGTTTTAGTTGAGAGCTGCACGGAGCACGGCTCTCAACTAAAACGTTGTGCCTCACGCGCTTGCAAAGCGTTGTAACTTCCGGAATCGCTTTGCCCCATACTGAAGATACCAGTCTGTGCAGAATGCGTAGGAGCTTGGGTTATGAAGGTCGGTTTGCAAGCGGCGCTGAGTGATGCCAACCTGGATGCGGCTCAGAGCAGCAGTCAGCGGCAGTTGGCGGTCTCGATTTCGGCGATCGCCCCCACCCCCGGTCGCACGGCTCCCCTGAATCTCTGCCTGATTCTGGATCACAGCGGCTCGATGGAGGGCCGACCGCTGGAAACGGTAAAACAGGCGGCGCTGAAGATTGTGGATAATCTATCTCCGGGCGATCGCCTCTCCATCGTCGTCTTTGACCACAAAGCCAAAGTTCTGGTGCCGAATCAGATGATTGAGAATCCAGCGGGCATTCGGGTCGAGGTGAATCGGCTCAAGGCCAGCGGCGGAACAGCGATCGACGAAGGCATGCGACTGGCGATTGAAGAAATGGCCAAGGGCAAGAAGGAAGCTATTTCTCAGGCATTCCTGCTAACCGACGGAGAGAACGAACACGGCAGCAATGAGCGCTGCCTCAAATTGGCGCACCTGGCGGCGGAGTACAGCATGACGCTGAACACGCTGGGGTTTGGCGACAACTGGAACCAGGACATCCTGGAGCGAATTGCCGACGCAGGTGGCGGCACCCTGTCCTATATTCAGCAACCGGAGGATGCCCTCAGCGAGTTTGGCCGCATCTTCTCCAGAATCCAATCCGTGGGGCTAACGAATGCCCATCTGATGATTAGCCTGCCCCCCTATGCGAGGCTGGCGGAGCTGAAACCCGTCGCCCAGGTGGTGCCCGACACGATTGAACTGCCGATCGCCCAACAGGGCAATCAAACGATCGTGCGGCTGGGCGACCTGATGGTCGATGTCCCCCGTGTGGTATTGGTCAACCTCTACGCTGGACAGATCCCCGAAGGGAGACATTCCCTGGCTCAACTCCAGGTCCGCTACGACGATCCTTCCTTGAATCAGTCGGGGCTGATGTCTGACCCACTGGCAGTAGAGGCCAACGTGCAGGCTTCCTACCTCACCGACAGCAATCCCCAGGTGCAGCAGCACGTCCTGGCGCTGGCCAAATACCGCCAGACGCAGATCGCCGAACAGAAGTTGCAGCAGGGCGATCGCACTGGAGCTGCCACCATGCTGCAATCTGCCGCCAAAACCGCGCTGCAAATGGGCGACCAGAATGCGGCCACTGTTCTGCAAGATTCGGCGACTCGATTGCAGGCAGGTGAGGAACTGTCGGAGGGCGATCGCAAGAAGACTCGCATTGCCTCTAAGACAACCCTCCAGGGTTTTTGAAACAAATCGACTGGGGCACTTACGCGGGATCACTGATCAAAGCCAGAGTGGAGTATGGTTTGATTCAGATGGCATCCGTCAAAAGTATGATTCTCCGTATCTTCTCCCGCAGGTTTTCTCCAGATGCAAGCATTTCTTTGCGCTGGGTGCTGGTGGTTCCCTTCGTGGTGCAAACCGTTGGGGCCGTCGTGCTGGTGGGTTACTTGTCCTACCGGAGTGGGGAGCAGGCCACCGAGAAACTGGCGAACCAGCTCCTACAGCAAACAACAGCGCGAGTGGGCGATCGCCTCAATGCCTACTTATCGACTCCCCAGCGCGCCATCTCTGCCAATCTCCTGGGAGTACAACAGGGAACGATCGCGCTGAACAACCGGGAACAACTGCGGCGGCAGCTATGGCAGCAAATTGCCTCAGCCCCCTCTCTGGCCGCCAGCGGATTTTGGAGCGAGAACGGTTCCGCAATTGCCTACCATCGAATTAGCGCAGAATCGGCACGAGCGCTGGCGAAAAAAGTATCAAGCCAGACCCTTCCCCCGAATGCGATTGTTTTCATGAATTCCCAGGGCAACCAGCGCAGCTATTTCTTGACGGATGCTCAGGGGGGGCCGGGTAAGCTGATCCATCGGCTCAGGGATGACTTTCGCTCAGTTCCCTGGTATCGAGACGCAAAGACCCTGGGAAAACGGGGCTGGACACCCATATCGCTGGCGCGAGTGATCCCTGTCTTGCAGACGGTGGCCGTTGCTCCCGTGAAGGATGGTCGGGGAAACCTACAGGGATTTTTCACGGCTCACTATTTTCTGCCTGAGATTAGCGTATTTCTCAATCAGCTCCATTTTTCTCCGACGGGTCAGGTCTTCGTTGTCGGATCGGGGGGGGAACTGGTGGCCACCTCAGTGCAGGCAGAGGAGTCGGGAATGCGACTGGTGAATGGCAAACTGGAGCGTCTGTTAGCTGTAGACAGCTCCGATGCTCAAACCCGCGAGATTGCCCAACATCTGACGCTGCTGAACCAATCCAATCAGCGCAACCAGACTCAGACGATTCGCTTACAGGCGGCGGGGCAAAAACAGTTTGTGCAGGTCACCCCCTATCAGGATGTCTATGGTCTGAACTGGCAGATTGTTACTGTGATTCCAGAAGCCGATTTTCTAGCGGACATCCAGCGCACTCAGAAGACGACGGCACTGCTCTGCTTCCTGACGGCAGGCGTGGCGATCAGTCTGGGGATGGCGATCGCCAACTGGGTAACGGCGGGGGTTGACCAACTGAACCGGGCGAGCCTGAAACTGGCCGACGGCGATCTGGCCCAGCAATTGCCAGCCAACAACCCCGTCACCGAAGTCCAGGGGTTAACCCAGTCCTTCAACCGGATGGCGACCCAATTGCGGCAGTTTATCCAGGATCAGGTGGAATTAGAGGCAACCCGCCAGAGTGAAAACCGATTTCAACAGTTGGCGACGGCTGTACCGGGGATGATCTACACCTACACCCAGCGGCCCGACGGATCTCACGGATTTGACTATGTGAGCGCATTGAGTCGAGACATTCTGGAACTGGAACCGTCCCAGATGGTGACCGATATCAACGCTGTTCTGAATCAAATTCATCCCGATGATCGCCCCAGCCACGATGCAGCGGTCGCCCGCAGTGCCACCACCCTGGAGCCATTCACCAATTCTTTTCGCATTATCACGCCCGCTGGACGACTCAAGTGGCTGGAAGCCAATTCTCGTCCCCTGCGGCACCCCGATGGCTCGATTGTCTGGTACGGGATTTTGCTGGAGGTGAGCGAGCGCAAGCGCATCGAAAACGAACGCAAACTTGCCGAAATTGCCCTTCAGCAGTACGAACGGATTGTAGCCAGCACTACCGATGGCATTGCCCTGGTCGATACCCAGTTTTGCTATCAGGTTGCGAACCAGACTTACTTGCAGTGGTATAACAAATCTGCCGCTGACATCATTGGGCTACCCATCAGTCATGTGGTGGGCACAGATGTTTTTGAAACCCGAATTCGCCCCCGCTACCTGCGCTGTCTGGCAGGAGAAACGGTCGCAAGCAGTGAATGGTTTGAGGTTCCAGCTTTAGGGCGACAGTTCTTCAGTGTGACCTATGCGCCCTACCTGGACAAGCATCACGCCATTTCAGGTATTGTGGTCAGTCTGCGAAACGTTACCTCCCTCAAGCAGGCTGAGCGGGAACTCGAAAAAGCAAAAGAGGCAGCAGAAGCGGCAAACCGGGCAAAGAGTGCCTTTCTGGCCAACATGAGTCACGAACTGCGCACACCCCTCAACTCCGTTCTGGGTTTCTCTCAACTGCTGCTCATGCAGCACGATGCAACCCTCAATTCCAGTCAGCAAAAATACGTTCAAGTCATTAAAAGGAGCGGTGAACACCTGCTGACCCTGATTAATGAGGTTCTAGATCTGGCCAAAATCGAAGCCGAGAAACTGGAGCTGGAGGAGAAAGAAACCGATCTGCTGGAACTGCTAGAACTGCTCCGCCAGACGTTTGGCCCGATGGCCAGAGCGAATCAGATTGACCTGAAGTTGAACCTTTCACCTGGAGTACCGCGTTATATCATTGCTGACCCCCAGAAATTGCAACAGGTATTGATCAACCTGGTCAGCAACGCCGTGAAGTTTACTTATGAGGGCAGCGTCACACTGCGGGTTGACCTGGTGGAAGAAGCGGGCTGTGCTGTCAGTGTTGCAGAAACTACGCCTGTCCAGAACAGTACGCGCACCTCAACAAGCATCCTGCTGTGTTTTGCGGTACAGGACACCGGATCAGGTATCGCACCGGAGGAACTGCCCCTGATCTTTGAGGCATTTATGCAGGCATCGGCAGGGCGACAGGCTTCTGAAGGAACGGGGCTGGGATTAACCATTAGCCAAAAACTGGTGCAGTTCATGGGAGGCACCATCACAGTGACCAGTGTGCCGGGACAGGGGAGCACCTTTCAGTTCACAATTCCCGTACAGGCTGTCAATGCCACGGAAGCGTCTGTTCAACCTGCAAAATGCTGGATCAGTGGCCTTGTGCCCGGTCACCCGCACTATCGCATGCTAATCGTCGATGATAACCCAACCAACCGTCTACTGCTGATTAAACTGTTGGAGAAATTGGGATTTGAGATACAGGAAGCGATGGACGGCGAGGAGGCGATCGCCCTCTGGCGGCAGTGGCAACCCGATCTGATCTGGATGGACATTCAAATGCCGAACCTGAAAGGTGACGAGGCCACTCGCAGGATTCGCGCAGCAGAAGCCCAACAGAACATGCAACACCACACCATCATTATTGGGGTGACAGCACAGGCGACCAGGGGCGATCGCGATCTGGTCCTCTCAGCAGGCTGTGATGATTACATCAGCAAACCATTTGAGGCGCAGCTGCTATTCGACAAAATGCAGAAACATCTGGGTCTGACTTATACCTACAGGTATGACTAATCCGAAAACCCAAATTCTGTAAGGCGCGACGCTACAGCGTCGCGCCTTACAGAATTT
>JBIKWV010000384.1:0-5115 GCA_044356135.1 Elainellaceae cyanobacterium | reverse complement strand
ATCGGCCTCGATATCGGGTGCGACGACGGTGGCGTTCTTGACCTCAAAATACTCAGGAGTTGAGCGAATCGTAATGGGTGATCCCTCCAGGGAGGTCAGTCGATCGACGGCCCGCAGGTCAGCGCTGCTATACTTCCCGGCGACGACGTGGTAGGTGAGGATACGCGTCAGGCCAGGGATATTCATCAGCAGGACAGAGATGGTTTCGGGGGGAAGCTTGGCAAAGGCGTCGTCGGTGGGGGCAAAAACGGTAAAAGGGCCAGGGCTTTTGAGGGCATCTACCAGATTCGCTGCCTGAACTGCGGCAACGAGGGTGTTGAAGCTACCTGCACCAACTGCGATGTCTACGATATCAGGCATGGATCTTGCTTTCTCTTCAAGTGAGGTCTGCTCCAGCATTTTAAACTGAAGCGTTGACGCTCAAGCGATCGCCTGCCGGGAGAATCCAGTCACTTCCATTGCAATTTGCAATCACAAGCATTTGCTGATGGAGGAATCGCTCTCGCTGTAATCGACAGAGTACAGATACGAGCGATCGCCTATCCTGGAAAAGGGAGCGCAGTTTCAGGTCAGGAGGAAAGATGGTAAACGGACAGCAGGTTCCCCCCAGAACGTTGACAATTGCGGTGGTGGGTGATGTACATGACCAGTGGGATGGCTTTGATGAACCTGCCCTGAAACGACTGGGTGTGGATCTGGTACTGCTGGTTGGCGATTTTGGCAATGAGTCAGTGGGAGTGGTGCGGGCGATCGCTTCCCTTTCGATTCCCAAAGCCGCAATTTTTGGCAACCACGACGCCTGGTACACCGCAACGGGCTGGGGCCGCAGCAAGTGCCCCTACGACCGCAGAGTGGAAGACCGGGTGCAGCAGCAGATGGAACTCCTGGGAACAGCTCATGTGGGCTACGGCAAGCTGGATCTGCCGGAACTGGGGGTCAGCGTGGTGGGTGGCCGTCCCTTTAGCTGGGGTGGCTCCGAGTGGAAGAACGGCGAGTTTTACCGCGATCGCTACGGCATTGATAGCTTTGAAGCATCCACTGAATGTATCGTCGAAGCCGCCCGCAGCACTGCCTTCGACACAGTTTTGTATATCGGACACTGCGGTCCTTACGGGTTGGGAGACCTGCCTGAAGACCCCTGCGGTCGAGACTGGCAACCCCTGGGGGGCGACCACGGTGACCCCGACCTGACGGCGGCGATCGCCCTGACCCGGCAGATGGGTAAGTCCGTTCCCCTGGTGGCCTTTGGTCACATGCACCACAGCCTCCGTCACAACCAATTGCAACTTCGCCGCCCGATTCACCTGGACGACCAGGGCACCGTTTACCTGAACGCCGCCAGCGTCCCCCGCATCGTCGAAACTGAGGAAGACCTGTTGCGCAATTTCTCCCTGGTCACCCTGGAAAACGGAGTCGCCACCCAGGCATCCTTAATCTGGCTCAACCAGGACTTTGGCATCCAGTCCCGACAAATTCTCTATCAGCCCAATTTAGAGGAGGTTGATGAGGCGGGAACGGAACTGCGCTACGCCGAGGCGGAACCCGTTTAGCCCAGTTGCGTTAGCTGTACATGGTGCAGTTGGCGCAAATCTCTACCTCCTGTCGGTAGCGGGCATTGGCCCTGATGGCTCGCCGCTCCGGCAGGTTATAGATGTCCAGGACATGTTGAAACTGTGCACTTTGCTTGTACCCAAATTTGCCCTCGGCATCAATACAGCAGAAGGCGTCGCGTCCGTCCGCCAGGATATGAATTTGAAACCATTGCTTACAGCCCACCTTCGGTACAACGAAGTCTTTGGGAGGGGTCAAACCAATCCAGTCTCCACGGGGACGCACGGTCACAATGAATTCGGGGAAACGGCTCTCACACCATTCGATAAATTCCTGATCTGCAGGTGTATTGTCCCCTACACGGCTGATCAGAATGGGGAAATCTAGCTCTCCAGCCTGTTTTCGCTCATGCAGAGCCGTGATGTGTTTGACGGTTCGTTCATAGGGAATCTGCATGACCCGCTCGTATTCGTCCTTGCGGTGGTCGTTGAAGGAGAGGATAAAAAAATCAACATTGGTAATGTCTGAAAGCTGAGCCGTTTTTGCCTCAGTCAGCACCGAAGCATTGGAAAAGAAAGCGACTTTGGCCTGGGGAAGACTCCGGTTCACCAGCTTGTAAAAATCAAAAAGTCGATTGTCCAGAAAAGGCTCGTTCACGCGGCTGAGGTGCATTGAAAAGCTGTGGGATTGGGGGATATCCTTCAGGTCGTGAATAATCTTCTCAAACAGCTCGTCGGACATGCGATCCCCTTTTCTCTCCAGGTTTGGATAGGGACAGAATTCGCAGGCCGCATTGCACAACGCCAATGTTTCTACTGTGACGAATATTGGATAGTCCAGACATTGCTCCTGAATTGCCTCGACCTGTTTCTGATATTCGGCTTCAGTGTCCAGATATACCGCCATGCGAACCTCAGGATGCGTTGTCGTCCAAATACTAGCAGATACAGCGCTTTGCAAGCGCGTGAGAGTCAAATTTTTTGTTGAGAGTCCTGCGGAGCGCGGCTCTCAACAAAATTTTGGTTCTATCTCAGCTCAAAGCGCTGTCTGGGGCGGTCGCAGAGAATCAATCGCGATCGCCGTTTCCCTCAGCCCCTCACCCCAAAGGTGACATTGACCCACTGCTGAATCTCCGTCAGGTAGCGAGCTGTCAACACGCCAGCCACGAAGCCGCAGAGATGCCCCAGCGACGAGACCCCCCGACGTAGGGGCAGCACTCCCCAGATCAGGCTGCCGTACATCAGACCCACCAGTACTGAGAGGGCGATCGCCCCCACACTGCGTTCAAAATAGCCCCGCAGCAGCAAAAATCCAAAGTAGCCAAACACTACGCCGCTGGCCCCCAGATGGTTGGTGCGGTTGGAGCCCAGCAGCCATACCCCCAGGCCGCTGGCCAACCAGGCGATCGCCGTTACAATCAAAAACACCTGCTGGCTTTGAAACAGGATCAAACCACCCAGCACCAGCAGTGGCAGGGTGTTGGTTGCTAGATGCCGCAGGCCACCGTGGAGCAAGGGAGCCAGCATGACGCCCCACAGTCCCTCCAACTGACGCGGGCGAATGCCAAACCGATCCAGAGCGCCGCGTAACAGCAGCCAGTCTACAATCTCCAGTAGCCACATCAGCCCGACCCATGCCAGCAACAGTAAGAAGGGTGGGGGAATCTGAGCGAGGATGTCTGGCAGGGAAAGGTTGGGGGAACTCACAGGCCACCAGCATGAAACACAACGCATCCTTATCCTACTGTCCCGGCCTCAAGTTCGCCGATGAGTCGCTGCTGTTTCTCCCGCAGCAGATAACGGGAACTCTGGACAGTATCACGCCCTCCTGGAGGGGGTATCTTTCCTGAAATCGTCTATGCGATCGCCCGCCTGCACTCCCCCACCTGCACCTCGGCTACTTGAGTCCAGCAGTAGCTCTGTGGGACTCGACTCAACGCTGAGCGATTTGCCACTGCACCAATTTCAGGTGCCGACCACATGGACAGGCGAACAACTGGCACAGGTGTTTGAGCAATATCCTTCCCTGCCAGGAGCCGTCCTGCTGGAGGATGATCAATTTCTGGGCATGATCTCGCGGCAACGGTTCCTGGAGTCCCTGATTCGTCCGCATGGGCTGGAACTGTTTCTGTCGAAGCCGCTACGAGCTTTGCATAGCTACGTGCGATCGCCCCACCTGATGCTGTCCCCCGAAATGCCGATTTTGGCAGCGGCCCAGATGTCCCTGAGGCGATCGCCTGAGCAGCGGGGAGAACCGATTCTGGTGGAAATTGATCCCTGTACCTACTGTCTGCTGGATGTCCATGAACTCAACGTCGCCCACTGGCAACTGCGGGGCATCGAGACCCAGGTGCGATACGAGCGCATGCAGGCGCAAATGATCCAGATTGAAAAGATGGCCAGCCTGGGGCGGTTGGTCGATGGGGTCGCGCATGAGATTCTCGACCCGGTTGGGTTCATCTGGGGCAATCTGACCCATGTCTCAGCTTATACAGAGCAGTTGCAAAGCCTTCTGGTTGCCTACGAAGCGGAGTATGCTGTCACCCCGACACTTCAGCAGTTACAGGAAGACGTGGAACTGGAATATCTGAAAGCTGACCTTCCTCGCACGATTGACAGCATCCGTGCGGGGGCCGAGCGGTTAAAACACCTGGCCAGCAGCCTGCAAAATTTCTGCCACATCGACGAGGTCTATCCCCGCCCAACTGACCTGCACGAATGCCTTGACAGCCTGATTTTGCTGCTCAAAACGCGCCTCACCGGGGAGATTCGGATTGTCCGAAACTATGGTCATCTACCGCCCGTGACCTGCTACTTGGGGCAGATCAGTCAGGTCTTTATGAACATCCTCACCAATGCGGTGGACGCCCTCCTGAATCAGGCCGTGCAGCAGGAGTGGGAGCAATCCTTGAAGGGAAAATCAACATCGGGGCAAACTTCCCAGATCACCATCACCACACAAATGCTGGATGGCGGATTTGCGTCGCAGATGGTTGAAGTAGACCTTGTCGCAGCCACTGACCCCAGTTCGCAGTCAACACCCCCTCCACCAGGATCGACCCCGAAACCTGCGGTTGCACCTGCTTCAAAGGCTACCGTGGCCCGTCGCTATGCCTCTATCTGCATTGCTGATAATGGTCCAGGACTGTCTCCGGAGCAGGTACAGCAGATTATGGCATCCTTCTCTGTAGAGCAGCGAGTTGAGAAGGAAACCAGCCTGGGGATGAGCTACCGGATCATCACGGCAAAGCACGGAGGGCGATTGCTGGTGCGGTCAAACAAGACTTCAGTGGCTGGAGAGGGTGAAGCGGCTCAGGGAACTGAATTCGAGATTCTTCTACCGCTGGGTTAGCGAAGGCTTTTCCGGATATAAAAAGCCCCTGGGCGTCTTGCCGTGTTTCGACTCCAGGGGCTTTAGCTCGAACTGCTCCTCACACGAGATTTAATGTACCGCTTTTTTCTTGTTTAGGGAAGTAGGAGAGGACAGTTTTTGGGGGTGGCATAGAGGGTGGATGGGTGGATGGGTGGATGGGTGGATGGGTGGATGGGTGGATGGGTGGATGGG
>JBIKWV010001088.1:0-5117 GCA_044356135.1 Elainellaceae cyanobacterium | reverse complement strand
GGCCGTTCCACCACAGGTGCCTCAATAGGCCGTTCTACCACAGGTAGTTCAATCACAGGCGGCGTGGGGGCTGGCAACTCTACCGGACGCTCTACCACCGGAGGGGTGGGAGGTTCCACGGGACGCTCCACCACTGGAGGAGTGGGAGGTTCCACGGGACGCTCTACCACTGGAGGAGTGACCACGGGTGGAGTTGGAGGGTCAACGACAGGTGGAGTCGGAGGGTCAACCACCGGAGGATCTACGACGGGTGGAGGAACGACGGGTGGAGGTGTTTGCACAACCGGAGGCCGTTCGCCCAGGGGGTCAGGCCGTCCATTTCCCCCAGGTGTACCGTCCGTAGGTCGCTCGATAATTGTTCCAAGTTGCTCAACGATATTGTCAGGGCGTCCAGCACTGGGGCGTTCAACAATGTTATCGGGGCGACCATTGCCTGGGCGCTGAGCATTACCGTCAGGGCCGGTGGAGTTTGTGGGGCGATCGCCAACCGGGGGAGCAGGAGGAGTCCCACCACCTGCGGGGCGCTCCACAATTGGGGTCGGAGGATTAACAACGGGAGTTGGAGGGGGGGTAATAATCGGCGGTGGATTATTAACAATCGGCGGTGGATTATTAACAATCGGCGGTGGGCTATTAACAATCGGCGGTGGATTATTAACAATCGGCGGGGAGGAGATTGTTCCGCCTGTGGGCCGAGTCACTGTCGCAGGACGGTCAGTTGTGTCCGGGCGGGGTGCGACAAGGGTTGGGTTGTTGATAGGGCTGGGGGGAGTGTTGGCAGAATTGCCAGTTACGTTAGAGCCACCGGTTACTGACCCCGAAGTTTGCCCCCCCGTTGCGGGGTTACCACCTGCTGACTGCTGTCCTGTCACCGAACCGCCACCGACGGTGGGTGGAACAGTAGGAGTGCCACCCGTTACAGGAACCTGCTGCTCAGTAACCGTATTGCCTGCGGGTGGAGTGCCACCAGCGGGCTTTGGTTTGTCGGCAGTAGCATTGCCAGTGGGCGCGTTTCCTGCCACAGGAGCTGGCTGCGTCACAGGAGTGCCGCCTGTCGTGGGAGTACCGCCTGTCGTAGGAGCGCCGCCTGTCGTAGGAGTGCCGCCCGTAACGGGAGGGAGTTGCTGCTCGGTAACGGTGTTACCGCCCGTTGTATTACCGCCCGTTGTATTACCGCCCGTTGTATTACCGCCCGTTGTATTACCGCCCGTCGTGGGATTGCCACCCGTCGTGTTGCCACCCGTCGTGTTGCCACCCGTCGTGTTGCCACCTGTTGTGTTGCCACCTGTTGTGGGATTGCCACCTGTTGTGTTGCCGCCCGTCGTGTTGCCGCCCGTCGTGTTGCCGCCCGTCGTGTTGCCGCCCGTGGCGTTACCATCTGTCGGGGTGTCTGGATTGGGTGAAGGGGCAGGGAGAAGCGGTGCGGGGGTGGGCACAGGCGCAGGCGCAGGCGTTACCGTCGGAGGAGCCACTACCGGAGCGGGCGTCGGACGACGGATCATGCGGTTACCCTGTGACGACTGGTTGCGCTGAATCGGGCGCTGCTGCTGGATGGCAGTCGTCATCTCAGACTGTACCTGACGAATGTTGTCATCAGGTGGCGTTGGGCCAGAAGAATTGGGGGATAGCCCACGAATCAGGGGGCTGGTCTCATAAAAAGTTCTCAGGTCAAAGTCGTAGACTCGCTGGATACGATCGCCCACTGCGATCGCCATCTGCCCACCCCGGAGTCGCTGCTGTTCGGAACCGTCGCGGTTTGTAATCGTAATCCCGCTATCGGTGAGTGCTCCAACAACGGTGGTATCGGTTTCAGGAATGTAGCGAACAAACAGGGCTGACCCCTGAATCCCTGCTGCCGCGTTGGGGGTACGGATGTAGGTGCGCCCACGACCGGGGGGAATCAGCATCAACATGGTGCCGTTTGACAGGCGGAAATTGCGAGTTTCGGCGGCAAACCAGAACACCACCCGCTCACCCAATCTTCCCAGGGAGCCATCGTTAAACCGTAACTCTGCGTAGGAGTTCCCAGCAGTCGAAAGTCCTTCACCGGGCGTCAAAACATCTGAAAGCTGCGCCGAGCGAGGCGATTGATTAGTCCGCAAAACCTGGACACGATTTCTCATCGACTCCAGAACCGCCCGACTCAGTGGAGTCTGGGCATGAGCCTCAACAGAAATAACGAGTGTCGTACAAACGGTTGCTGCGATTAGGGTTGCTATATGGCGTAACATGACGATCCCCATACGTCGTGTGAATGCCAAAAAGAAATTGGCATAGTTGACGGTTCGATGTCAGATGCGTTCCCTGCCAGCCCAAATGAATCCCTGATCATGCAGCCCTCTATTGGCTAATCGTTATTTTAATCAAAGGCTTCCCCCAGTAAAGGGGAATCAACAGTGACAGGGATTAAATTCATCAAAACTTTAAAAAAGTTTTCCGTGAAGCTACGGTCGCAATTGCTTTCCCCAGGGAGGCTAATTTTGGCTGAAAGGTGCGACGAGCAACTGCACCTCCAGATTCTACGGATGCTCGACCCAGTTGTCTGGTAAGGGAATCGTCTCTCCCAGTGATTCCTCATCAAGGTCTGCGGTTTCCAGTTCAAATCCATGTTCCTGGGAGTCTGCTTCCTCCAGGAGATCATCGAGTTCCCCCAGTTCGCTGGCGATCGCCTTCAGGGCAAACTGTACCTCCTGGACGGAGCGGTAGCGCTGGGTAAAGTCATGGTGCAGCATTTTGTCCAGCACTTCCACCAGTCCGGGGTGGAGGCTGGGCACCCGCTCCTTCCAGAGGACGGCTCCGGTGAGGGCGTCGTGGTTGATCGAGTGGGGAGGGCGTCCCGAAAGCGCTTCGATGGCAATCATGCCCAGTGCATAGATATCGCTATTAAAATGGGGCCTTCCGGCGGACTGCTCAGCAGGCGTGTAGCCCGGTGTGCCAACGGCAACGGTAAACCGGGTGCTGCCGGAGGTTTCTGCCAGTTGAGTGGTAATTTTCTTGGCTACCCCAAAGTCAATCAGCACCAGCCTGCCGTCTGATCGCCGCCGAATAATATTGCTGGGCTTCAGGTCACGGTGAATCACATCCTGACTGTGGACAAAGGCCAGCACCTCCAGCAGATCCAGCAGCATATAGACCACCTTAATCTGGGGAATCGATCGCAGCGGCAGCATTTCTTTAGCCAGGGGGTGCCCCTCGATAAACTCCTGCACCAGATAGAACTCGTGGTTCTCCTCAAAGGAAGCCAGCAGGCGCGGAATCTGCTCGTGTTCACCCAGCCGCTCCAGCGTCTCCGCCTCAGTGGCAAACAGCCGTCGCGCCAGCTTCAGGGTGTTCAATTCGTTGCTCACCACCCGTAGCCGCTTGACCACACAGTCGGGGTTTCCAGGCCGTTGAAGGTCTTCTGCCACGTAGGTTTCACTGAAACCGCCTGACCCCAGCACGCGGACAATTCGATAGCGCCCCCCCAGAACCTTCCCGGCCACCTCCAGTTCCCTTTCCCGGAGCAAATCTATCAGGTCGTCCTGCTGGCTGATAATCTCCTGCACAATCGGCGAGGTAACGTACTGCTTCAGCGTGTCGCGCAGACGGTTCTTGCGGGTCTGTTCCTTAACGGTTCCTGCCACCAGTTGGGTGACACCACTGAGGGCGATCGCTCCCGCAGGTACCGCCGTTGGCAAAATCCAGCGGGCCTGGGTAAACAGGATATATCCCACTCCCAACCATGCGATCGCCAGTACTGTCCCCCATAGGAAACGTCTGAGTGGCTGTTTGGGGCGAGACATGGCCCATCCCGCAATGCCCACTCCCAGAAGAACGACGGCTCCCTTGAGCCACGCCTGGGAAATCCCCTCTGTAATGGATCTGTCCTGGAGCAGGGAAGCAACCGCATTGGCGTGAATTTCTACCCCCGCCATCGGCTTGGGATAGAGCAGACTTCTGGAGAAGGGAGCAGAATGAAAGTCCTGATGCACCGCAGCCGTCGCGCCAATCAGCACGATCTTGTCTTTGAAGAAAGCACCGGACTCCAGGGTGGTGTTCCAGGTGGCGGGGTCAAGCACCTGCCAGAAGGGAATATGGTCAAATGTCTGCGGCGGGCCATAAAAATAGATCCCTTTGTTCTCTGCCGATGATGGCTGAACGCCTGCTGCCTTCAGCGTAGCGGTTGCAAACACCGTCAACCGCTCCAGTGCATTGGCCTGAACCGACGGTAAATTCTGAGACAGTTCGTTCAGGAACTGCTCCCCATAGCGATGAACTCGTCCATCGGGTTCCAGAAACACGTTAATGTAGGCGCGACAGGCGTCGGAATCGCAAAGCTGATCCTGAGGCGTACTAATCTGAACGCTTGGCCCCTGGGGCGTATCCAGCAGGTCGTATTGACTGGCCAGCACCACCCGTCCGGCGTGGCGACGCAGCGTTTCAGCAAACTGCCGATCGTCCGCCTCACCGTAGCTACTAGGATTTGAAAAAATAATATCGACCCCTACCGACTTCGCCCCCGCCGCCATCAGTTTATCAATGGCTTCCGCGTAGGCGACCCGCTTCCAGGGCCAGGAGCGGAGCGGCTCCAGATGGGCATATTTGTTGGGATCTGCGAGGAAAAACTCCTCCTGCTTCATGGAGCTTTCGTCGATCGCCAGGATGACCACCTCTTTGGGAGCCTGGACTGGTCCCCGAACTTCAAAAAACAGGGTTTGCAGTTGTCGCTCCAGGGATTGAACAATGCCCAGGTTGAGGCTGGTGGTAGTGGCGGCGGCGATCGCCCACGCACCCGTCAGCACGCGCCCCCAATCCTTGAAAAACCGATTCTGTGTCCCCGCAGTGGTGGGGTACAGGGAGCGATTGGTGAGCTTTGGCAGCGAAAGCAGCGGGGGGGTCGGTTTGTTCATCTTCCCAATGAATGAGCGTGACAGGGCTAAATTACAGCGAACGAAGCGCCTGATTCGCTTCTCTGCGCCAGAATGTCGGGTCTGGGAAAATGCCCCTAATTAACTGTTTAAATTAGCTCAAATTCTCACCTTTCCGTCAAACTTTACAGCGCTTTGCCTGAGATATAGCGGTTCCCACTCCTATGGGGTACAGAGGGGGTGTGGGGGCGGTGCCCCCACGCAGGGGTT
>JBIKWV010000383.1:0-5117 GCA_044356135.1 Elainellaceae cyanobacterium | reverse complement strand
TGCGGGGGCCCCCCGCGTGGGGGGTGGGGGGGGGGGGGGGGGCCGCCCCCCCCACGCAGGGGTTTCACCCCTGCACCCCGCACCTCACCCGAGTGAGAACCGCTATAGGTTGCGCGTTTGAATGAGGTGCGCCACAGTTTTCAGCTTAAATTATCGTTAACGAAAGCACTTAATTGTGTCTGCTGCGACGCGGCAGACACAATTGAGTGCGATTTGGGGCGCGCATTGCGCGCCCCAAATCGCGCTATCGAACTCACGTTAAATGAGCAGCCGCTTGAGTACATCCCACTTTTGCAGATCCTTACAGCCAATTTTGCGAGGGGCGCGAGCTTAGCCCGCGCCCCTCGCAAAATTGGGATGCATCCAGGCCGCGTAGCGTTTCGTTAAAAGTTCAAGTGCAATCAGAAGAAGTGTTTGACAATCGAAGAAGAGCGATCGCGCACTGCGCAACTGCGATAGAAACGCCCAGCACGGTCAGGTGCGATCAGGGGCGTCGCTTTGCAATTCAATCGCCCATCACTCGCTCATCAATTTAGGTTTTAGAGGAACTTATGAGTGACTTTCATGATTTTTTGAAGCGGCAGTTTGTCCACGTTGCCATCGGTGAATTCAAGCCCGGTAAGTTCAGTGAGGCACAATCGCTTTATGAGGATGCGATCGCCACTTACCGCCAGGGCTTCAAAGGCGCGTATCTGCTGCGGGAACCAGGGAGCGATCGCGGTATCTCCGTCATCTTCTGGGAGAGTGTGGACGACATGGACACCAACCAGACCGAACGGCAACACCAGGAAATCCTGAAGAAGATGACGCCCCTGTTTGCCGCTGCGCCGAAGACCTCCGTTTATGAAGTGGTCTCTGAGTTTGAACCGGGAGAACTGGGGGGGGAACCCATTGCGAAGATTGCCTGATGGGGGCTGGCACGATCATAAGGAAAATCGTCAATTCCTGAATGGGATCAAAAAGGTGGCTTATAAGGTGAATCAGTTGAAGTGATGGCAAGCCTCCATGAGAACCCCTTTCAAACCAACCGTTGATCCTGCCTTCGATATCCTGCATTCCGAGCTACGCCCCCTGAGCAGCCTGTTTGCCCCTCGCACCGTTGCTGTGATTGGTGCCACTGATAAGCCCGGTAGCGTTGGCCGTACCCTCCTATGGAATCTGATCAGTAACCCCTTTGGGGGCACCGTGTTTCCGGTGAACCCCAAGCGGCGTAGCGTGCTGGGCATTCAGGCATACCCCGACCTGGCCTCGGTGCCCGACACCGTAGATCTGGCAGTCATCGCCACCCCAGCCCCCACAGTTCCCGGCATTATTCGAGAATGTGTGGAGGCTGGAGTCCAGGGGGCGATCGTGATTTCTGCCGGGTTCAAGGAGACTGGGGAAGCCGGAGCCAGACTGGAGGAGGAGATCCTGACCCTGGCTCACCACGCCAAACTCCGGTTGATCGGCCCCAACTGTCTGGGGGTGATGAATCCCCACGGTGGCCTGAATGCCACGTTTGCCAATGCGATCGCTCGCCCTGGTCGAGTTGGTTTCGTCAGCCAGAGCGGCGCACTCTGTACCGCCGTATTGGACTGGAGCCTGCGTGAAAATGTGGGCTTTAGCGCCTTTGTCTCGATTGGCTCCATGCTGGACGTAGGGTGGGGCGATCTGATTTACCACCTGGGTGATGATCCCAACACCCAGAGCATTGTGATCTACATGGAAACAATTGGGGATGCGCGATCGTTCCTCTCGGCAGCGCGAGAAGTGGCCCTGACCAAACCAATCATCGTCATCAAAGCAGGGCGTACCGAAGCTGCCGCCAAAGCTGCTGCCTCCCACACGGGTTCATTAGCTGGCAGTGATGATGTACTGGATGCGGCATTCCGGCGCTGTGGCGTGTTGCGGGTCAACCGCATCTCAGAAATGTTCAACATGGCAGAAGTGCTGGCGAAACAAAACCGCCGCCCCCAAGGCTCACGTCTGACGATCATTACCAACGCGGGCGGTCCCGGTGTGCTGGCGACCGATACATTGCTCGGCGATGGTGGGGAATTGTCTTCTTTGAGTGGTGAAACGATCACTGCCCTCAACCAGTTTTTGCCGTCTCACTGGAGCCACGCTAACCCCATCGATATTCTGGGGGACGCCGATCCTGAGCGATACGCCAGAGCACTGGAGGTCGCCATTCAAGACCAGAACAGTGATGGTCTGCTGGTGGTGCTGACCCCCCAGGCCATGACCAATCCTACAGAAATTGCTGCCCAACTGGTGCCGATGGTGCAGAAGGCCAACAAACCCGTGCTGGCAAGCTGGATGGGTGGTTCTAGCGTGATAGAGGGGGAAAATGTGCTCAACCAGGCCAGTGTGCCCACCTACCCGTTCCCCGATTCGGCGGCGCGGGTTTTCAATTATATGTGGCGCTACAGTGACAACCTGCGGAGTATCTATGAAACTCCCGTTCTACCTGAGGATGCGGAATTTGGAACACCAGATCGACACAAAGCACAGCAGATCATTGAGTTAGCCCAGGCCAGCGATCGCACCATTCTCACGGAGGGTGAATCCAAGCAGATCCTCGAAGCCTACGGGATTCCCACCGTACAGGTGAAAGTGGCGACGGATGCCGAGCAGGCAGTCCTCGCCGCTAATCAGTTGGGTTACCCGGTGGTATTGAAGCTACTCTCGAAGACCATTACCCACAAAACTGACGTTGGTGGTGTCCAGCTCAATCTGACCAATGAAACTGCGGTGCGCTGGGCCTATGAGGCAATTTGCACAAGCGTCACGGAGAAGGTGGGCGCGGAGCATTTCCAGGGGGTGAGTGTGCAACCCATGATCCAGCGTGACGGGGGCTATGAGCTGATTATCGGCAGCAGCCTGGACGTGCAATTTGGCCCGGTTCTACTGTTTGGGTCAGGGGGGCAACTGGTCGAGGTGTTTCGCGATCGGGCGGTCGATCTTCCCCCACTCAACACGACGCTGGCGCGACGCCTGATGGAACGCACCCAGATCTACAAAGCCTTGCAGGGTGTGAGAGGGCGTAAAGCGGTTGACCTGGCCGCGTTGGAACAGTTGCTGGTGCGATTCAGCCAGCTTGTCGTGGAACAGCCCTGGATTCGGGAGATTGACATCAACCCACTGCTGGCTCGTCCGCTGGAGCCAGGGGATGCCGATCAGGGAGACGCACCAACCCCGCAGATTCGCCCTTCCCTGATGGCACTGGACGCCCGTATCGTGCTTCACCCTGCCACCCTGCCACCCGACCAGCTCCCCCGTCCGGCAATTCGCCCTTATCCCCGTCAGTATGTTGCTCCCTGGACGTTGGGGGATGACACCCCGGTGATGATTCGTCCCATTCGCCCGGAGGATGAACCGCTGATGGCCCAGTTCCACAAAACTCTGTCGGAAGAGAGTGTGTATTTCCGCTACTTCCATCTGGTCAAGCTGAGTCATCGGATTGCCCATGAACGCTTGCTCCGTCTGTGTTTCATGGATTATGACCGGGAGATGGCGCTGGTCGCCGAACACCAGAACCCTGAAACGGGGGATCGTCAAATTCTGGCTGTGGGACGCCTCAGCAAAATGCACGGTTTGAATGAGGCAGAATTCGCCATGCTGGTGAGCGACCAGTACCAGTGCAAGGGGTTGGGCACAGAACTGGTGCGCCGTTTAATTCAGGTGGCAAAGGACGAGAGATTAGAGGGAATCGTAGCAGAGGTTCTACCCCAAAATTCCGCCATGCAGCGAGTGTTTGAAAAAGTGGGATTTCAGCTATCCCGCTGCAGTGATGTAGTGAAGGCGAGGCTGGATCTAAGCGCTGGTTAGCTGTGTCCAGTAACGATCATACAAATCGGTCGCCGTTCCCACAGGGGCAATGCTCTCACACTTGTTGATAATCGTCTGGTTGGGAAACAGGCTGGTGTTCTTTTGCAGGCTCTCCGGCAGGAGAGCGATCGCCGCCTGACTGGCCGTAGCCAGCTTCAACCGTTCTGCGGTGCGCGCCGCATTGGCCGGGTTCAGCATGAAATTGATCCAGGCGTAGGCCGCTTCCCGATTAGGAGCGGTCTTTGGAATTGCCATCGTGTCCGTCCACAGCGACGAACCACTCTTTGGAATCACGTATTTCAGTTTGGGATTCTCGGCAATAACGGCGATCGCATCGCTGGAGTAGGCCATCGCCACCGCCAGGTCACCCGACAAAAGCTGATCGCGCCATCCGTCGGTAGTGAAATTGGAGATCGCTGACTTAAGCTGGCGCAGTTTGTTGTAGGCCGCTTCAATTTCCTTCGGGTCGGTGCTGTTGTAAGAGTGACCGAGCGATCGCAGGGTCGCCCCCATCACTTCGCGCACGTCGTTAAACAACGTCAGGCGGCGCGACAGTTTGGCTTTGTTGTCCCAGAGGGATTGCCAGTCTGTGGGACCAGGGGAAACTTTTTCAGGGTTGTAGATCAGTCCTGTAGTGCCCCAGTTGGCAGGAATGCTGTGGTTGTTGTCAGGATCATAGGTGGGGTTTTCAAACTTGGTCAGTAACCCTTCCAACCCTTTGACCTTCGACTTATCGATGGTTTGCAGCAGCCCCAGCGCGTTCATCTCGCGCACCATGTAGTCAGACGGATACAGCACGCTGTACTGATTTGCGCCCCCGGCCTGTACCTTCGCCAGCATGGATTCATTCGAGTCAAAAATATCAGCGACGACCTTAATCCCGGTGGCCTGCTCGAAACTCTTCAATAACTCGTCGTCCGTGTAGCCCGCCCAGGTAAAGATGCTGAGCGTATTGGAACTGGCTGCCGATGGGGATGGCGAGGTTCCCGCCTGCACATCGGAGTAAGTACGCCGACAACTGGACAGCGTCCCCGAAGCAGTGATGGTGGCGATGGCAGATGCCGATGCCTGAAGGAACTGCCGCCGGGTTTTGTGGGAGGACGAGTTTAATGGCTTCTCCATGAGTGGGTCAGGTAGATGTAAAGAGGCATCTGCTGGGCAATTTTCTTTCACGAATCCATGACGCCCAGAATTAGCATTCCCTATTCAAACTGTAAAAGATCATACAGTTCAAGATCACGTATCGGCGGGCACATCTGGTGAACACATCTACAGCGCTTTGCAAGCGCGTGAGGAGCAAAGTTTTT
>JBIKWV010000382.1:0-5139 GCA_044356135.1 Elainellaceae cyanobacterium | reverse complement strand
AAACGCTGACTGCGTCAGCGTTTTGGAGAAAATCGGCGCAATTTAGTCAAAAGTCCAGTAAGGCAGAAGCCTCCGAAATTTGAACAAAATCGGGCATTTTCATCTGCAAAATTTGACACTTTGACACTGAATGCGAAACTATAGGTACATGACGATGCGTAAAAGAATTCAGATTTTTTACGCGGAGGCATTGGTGAGCTACTCGGTGCTTGCTACTGCAACCCTTTGACCCCCTGCGAGCAGTGCGATCGCTCAATTTCCTTCACCGGAAAATCTAAGGCATTGCCGCGATGTTGCAAGGTTTGGAGGTCATAAGGCGAATCGGAAGCGCTGCGATTATCACCCTGGTTGAGGATGCCCTGGCGGTCTATGGGTCAGTCGTGAGGACTGGCTGCTAGGCATCTGACCTGGCGAGTCACGTTTGCTGACGTGGTCTGCATCCCCAACCGTTCGCCTGGTGCGAATTCGGGTGAAAAAGCAGTTGAGGAGATTGGACAGACGATTGTTTTCCTGTCTGTGCGTCCTGATTCGTTACGGCTAGGAGCCACCTCCAGGTTTACGAAAGCCTGACAACATGGGTCGAAGCGGTAGACAGCCAACCCATTCAGAAGGATCAGTCGCTACATGGAATTTTCAATCGCATCGCTCCTGACGAACTTCACTGACGACAAACTCGTTGCCCCCAAAGCCCTCGAAAAAAAGCTGAACTGTGAGGACGAAGACAGCCTGCGTCGCCTCCAGATTGCCCTGGATGCCCTGGAACGAATTGGCATCCTGGTGAAGGAGCGGGGCAAGTACCGCCGCGTATTTGAAGATGATGTCGTCGAAGGAAAACTGCGCTGCTCCAGCAAGGGCTTCTGCTTTGCCATTCAGGATGTAGAAGGTTCAGAAGATATCTACGTCCGCGAGAGTCATCTGAATACGGCGTGGAATGGCGATCGGGTTCTGGTGCGCGTTACTAAAGAAGGCAGTCGCCGCCGCAGCCCTGAAGGGGAGGTGCGGCTGATTCTGGAGCGGGCCAATTCCTCAGTGCTGGCGCGGGTCAAGAAGCTGGAGGACAGCAGCTATCGGGCGGTGCCCCTGGACGATCGCCTGCTATTTGAGCTGGCTCTTCAGCAGGAGGGTAGCGAACCACTGGAGGAAGCGGTTGACCAGCTCGTTCACGCTGAAATTTTGCGTTACCCTCTGGGCCAAACCTTGCCGATTGGTCGGGTCGTTCAAATTCTCGGCAGTGATGCCCAGTCTGCGTCCGATATTGATATCGTTTGCTGCAAGCACGATCTGCCGCGTCACTTCCCTGATGCGGTGACGGAAGCAACCAATGCGCTTCCCGCCAAGCTACGCAAGACCGACATGAAGAAGCGGCTGGATCTGCGCGATCTACCTACCATTACCATCGATGGTCCCGACCATCCCCACAGTTCTGCCATTGATGACGCCGTCAGCCTGGAGAAACTGTCGGGTGACAAGTGGCGCGTGGGGATTCACATCGCTGATGTCTCCTACTGGGTGCCCTGGCGATCGCCCACCGACATCGAAGCTCAGAAGCGAGGCACCTCCGTTTTCCTGGGAGAATTGGTGATTCCCATGCTGCCGGAGCCGTTGCACAACTGCTGCTCGCTGCTGCCCGGTCAGGATCGGCTGGCTCTGTCGGTGCTGGCCACCCTGAATGCTGAAGGCGAGGTGGAGGAATATGAAATTCAGCCCAGCGTCATCCAGGTCAACCACCATTTGGACTACCAGCAGGCACAGGCCATTCTCCAGCGTGATCAGAAAGACGCAGCAGAATCTCCCTATCCACTGCCATCGATGACGCAGCTCAAGGCGCTGAAGCCGATTTTTGGCCTGCTGGATGACCTGTTTACCGTGAGTCAGGCGGTGCGATCGCAGCGGCAGAAGCGGGGCGCGTTTGACCTGAACCTGCCGGAGAGCATCTTCCCTGACGAGCACAACCCCGAACTGGGCCAGTTCCTTTCCACCAAGTTTCAGTACGACGACGAAGGGGAACTGGGGGCAATGGTGGTGTCCTCCCTGTTGCCCGCCCGCTCCATCGTGACGGAAATGATGCTGCTGGCCAATCAGTTGGTCGCGGATCATTTGCGATCGCTCCAGGTACCCGCCATCTATCGCGTCCATCGCACCCCCGACCCTGCCGATGTACAGGAATTGTTGAAGCTGATCAGCAATATGGACATCGAGTATCACCTGGAGGAAGAGGAGGCGGTTCATCCCCGCGACTACCAGCGCCTGACCCAGCTCTTTGCAGAATCGAAGGCCGAGCGCGTCCTCACCTACCTGCTGCTGGAAACCCTCAAACCCGCCACCTACAGCACGACCCCCGGTAACCACTTCGGTCTGGCTCTGGAGAACGGTTACACCCACTTCTCCTCCCCCCTGCGTCGTTATCCCGACCTGCTGGTGCATCGGGTGCTGCACGCCATCTTTGAGCATGGACGCGATCGCCGTTCTACCCGCTCCAAGGAAACGGTAGACCTGCACAGCAGCACCAGCCACGGCGAAGTCAACTGGAATGTGCTGCCCCCGGAAGTTCAAAACGAATTTGAGGAGCACTTTGGGGCGATCGCTGTTCACCTGACGGAGCAGGAAAAGCTGGCCCAGGAAGCGGAAGACGATCTGGAGGGGCTGAAGAAGGCCGAGTATATGCAGGAACGCACTGGAGAGACCTTCCATGGTCTGATCACGGGTGTTCAATCCTACGGCTTCTTTGTGGAGATCGAGGAATTGCTGGTGGAAGGTCTGGTTCACGTTAGCTCCCTCAAGGACGACTGGTACGAGTACCGCTCCCGTCAACAGAAGCTGGTGGGGCGCAAGAACCGCAAGCAGTACCGACTGGGCGATCGCGTCGAAGTCCAGGTGAAGAGCGTTGATTACTACCGTCAACAGATCGATCTGGTGGCGGTCGGCGGCGGGAGTGAAGCCAGCGACGATGATGACGAGCCACCGATGCACGAACCGGAGAATGGCAACGACAACGGTCACGGCGACGAGGATTAACGTTAGGGTAGACGTATGGGTTCTGTAGAGACTTTCTGTGGACAGTCTCTACGGAACCCATACGTCTACCCCATTTTTTTATGTCCCGTCCCCTGATTCTCGGCGTCACCGGGGCCTCTGGCCTGATCTACGCCGTTCGTGCCCTGAAATTTCTACTGGAAGCTGACTATGCCATCGAACTGGTGGCCTCCAACTCCACCTATATGGTGTGGCAGGCTGAGGAAAATGAGCGGATGCCTGTGGAACCGCTTCAGCAGGAGCAGTTCTGGCGTCAGAAGGCGGGCGTTGAGGGATTGGGAAAACTGCGTTGTCACCCCTGGGGCGATGTGGGGGCGAATATTGCCAGCGGGTCGTTTCGCACCCTGGGCATGGTAATTCTGCCCTGTAGTATGAGCACAGTAGGAAAACTGGCGGCAGGACTCAGCTCCGATCTGCTGGAGCGGGCGGCAGATGTACAGCTCAAGGAGGGCCGCAACCTGGTGATCGTCCCCCGCGAGACGCCATTCAGTCTGATTCACCTGCGCAATCTAACCAGCCTTGCGGAAGCAGGTGCCCGCATTGTGCCCGCGATCCCCGCCTGGTATCACCATCCCCAGACGATAGAAGATCTGGTGGATTTTGTGGTTGCCCGCGCCCTCGACCAACTGGACATTGACTGTGTGCCGCTGCGCCGATGGGAGGGGCGGGAGCATCTCAAGGAGGGCGATCGCTCTCCTTGAGATGGATAAAGGCAAAGTTTGTGCCACCTTCATCAGTGTTAGGGTTAGTGAGGTAGGTTCGGTTTTCGGTCATGGTTAGACTTGTCCTGCTGCTGTTAATGATTGGTGCGCTCACCATCTTCGTGGTGCAGAACGCGGTTCCGGCGATGCCGCTGACCTTTCTGGGCATGAAAACGGTGGGTATCCCGCTGGGGATCTGGGTGGTGGGGGCGATCGCTGCAGGTGCCCTGACCACTTTCCTCTTCTCAATTCTGTTCAATCTGTCTGGCTCCGTTGCCGCTTCCCGCGCTCGCCGCACTGCCGCCAAAGGCAATGCCACTCAAGCGAGAACAGGCGGTGGCGGCCCCTCCTGGTCTCCCCCTCCCTGGACAGGTGGATGGAAAGCTGCCGAGGAACCCCAGGACTCGACTCGGGCCAGCCGTCGAACCGGTGGCGACGATGATTGGGGGCAGGGCCGAACGGAGGCATGGGATGACTGGGGAACTTCGTCTGATGCCTATACTCCTCCGCAGTCTACGCAAAGCAGCACCGCCTATCGTCCTTATCAGAGTACTGAACAGTCTTACGACGCCCCCGCTCAGGAACAGCGGTTTGAACAGCGCACCTACGAGGAACCCGTCTACGAGGAGCCTGCCTACGAGGAGCGGGATGAGTGGGATGACTGGGAAGAGCCGGAACCCGAACAGGACAGAGGAGGGCGATCGCAGCCAGAAGAGCCACCCCCGAAGAAAATTGTGGAAGTCAATCGTGCTCCTGCCTCCCGCTCCCAGTCTGGCACCGTCTACTCCTACACCTACCGCCCTTCTGATGAGGAGGCTCCGCCGCGCAAGGAGTCGATTTACGACGCCGAATTTCGGGTGATTATGCCGCCCCAGGAGCCACCCCCAGAGGAGCCAACACCCCCCTCCCCCGCAACCTCAGCCGATGAGTGGGATGATTGGGAGGAGGACGTGAACCCTGAGAACCGTGACAAACCGAATGATCCAAAATGACTTGCGCGGCACCAGCCTGTTTCTGGTCGGCATGATGGGGGCAGGCAAGACCTCCGTTGGCCGGATTCTGGCCAGAAAGTTGGGCTATCGCTTCTGTGACACCGATGGGGTGATCGAGCAGGCGGTAGGCAAGCCCATTACCCAAATTTTTGAAGAGTCCGGTGAGGCAGAGTTTCGCCAGCTTGAGACTCAGGTTTTGGGAGAAGTGGCCAGCTTCACCCGGATGGCGATTGCCACGGGCGGCGGTATCGTCACCACCCCCAAAAACTGGAGCTACCTGCAACACGGTGTTGTCATCTGGCTAGATGTCCCGGTCGATCGGCTCTACCAGCGCCTCCGCCGGGACACCACTCGCCCTCTGCTCCAGCACCCCGACCCTGAAGGACGACTACGAGAGCTACTGGAACAGCGGC
>JBIKWV010000381.1:0-5147 GCA_044356135.1 Elainellaceae cyanobacterium | reverse complement strand
CGCCATTCGGATGATCGCTGATGCAGGTCATGAAATTGGCAACCATTCGTTCCACCATGAGTCTTGGCTGCACCTCTATTCAGAGGCGGAAATCGAGCGAGAATTTGCGATGGCTGAGGAGGCAATCGAGGCGGCGACGGGCGTTCACCCCATTGGTTTCCGGGGGCCAGGATATAGCTTCTCGCCCTCAGTGCTGCGGGTGCTGATCCGGCGCGGCTACCGCTACGACTGCTCCACCTTCCCCACCTATCTGGGGCCACTGGCGCGGGCTTATTATTTCATGACCAGCAACCTCACCCCTGAGGAGCGGGAGAAGCGTAAGGCGCTGTTTGGCGGCTTTAAGGACGGTTTCCAGCCGCTGAAGCCCTACCAGTGGCGAATTGAGGAGGGGACGCTGCCGGAAATCCCGGTGACGACTATGCCCATTGTCAAAATTCCCATTCACTTTAGCTATATCCTGTACCTGAGCGTGTATTCCCCGGCGATCGCCCTGTTCTACTTCCGGTGCGCCATGTGGATGTGCAAACTGACGGGCGTCCAGCCCTCGCTGCTGCTGCACCCGCTGGACTTTCTGGGCGCAGAAGACGTGAAAGAACTGGCGTTCTTCCCCGGTATGAGTCTACCCGCCCACAAAAAACTGAATGTGCTGGGTAAGGCGATCGACATCATGGCGAAAGAATTCACGATTCTCCCATGTGGCGAACACGCCAGGTTGTTGACGGAAGTCCGACGTTTGCCCGTGATGGAAACGAAAGTGCAGCCTTCTGCGTCGATGTCATAAGTGGGTAAGCGCGATCAGCTTGGAACGCCAAAAGCTGTGCCACCTGTGCAGCGGTCAACACAGCTTTTGGCGTTTTGAATTCTTCCATGCCCACCCAACAAAAGAAAGAGCGAAATTTACGTCCAGTTTGATAGGTTGCTGGAAACGATTCGTTGATTGAAAACTGGTTCGGCTTATAAACATCAGCTTCTGGTCTGACTGATTGCTCCCCTGATTCCAACAGCCTATGTTTTTTACTCGTGCACTGCAGCTTGAAGCTCAGCTTCAAAAACGTTCGACTGTCTGGATTGATTTCATCAAAGGTACTGCTCTCTGCTGGATATTTCTGCTTCACGTAGTGGAGCGGGTGTTTGGCTATCCGCTGATCTCAAATCCTTTTAGTGATTGGCCTGCGTTTGGCGATCGCCTTGCCCAACTCGCTCCCCTGACGGGCTATGGTCTCGCAGATCTGCCTGTGAACCTGGTGCGCTATGTCGGCTGGATGGGGGACCAGGGGGTACAGCTTTTTCTGATTGTGAGTGGTTTTGGATTGGTCCACAGTACGCTCAGGCGTTATGGAGAAGGCCAGTTTCCGCTGGGTAAGTTCTACATCCGGCGATTGGGGCGGATCTATCCGATGTGGTGGGGCGTTCACATTCTGTTTCTGCTGACCTGGTTTTTTTGGGGTAAAGGGCTATCGCCGATTGATCCCAATTTCTATCTCAGCTTTGCAGGCATTCGCATCACCAAAGACTTAATCTACTATTTCTCACCCTCCTGGTGGTTTGTTGGGCTGCTGCTCCAGCTTTACCTGGTGTTTCCGCTGCTGTGGCGATCGCTCTGTCGTCTTGGCGCAGCCCGATTCCTCCTGGTCGCGCTGGGTATCTCCTTTGCCGTTCGGGGGCTGGGGCTGGCGATGCTGGATGCTCACTTTGACCAATACCTGGATGCCTGGGCTAGAGGCACAATTTTCATCACTCGTCTGCCCGAATTTGCTTTTGGCATGGCCCTCGCAGTGTGGCTGGAGCGCTATCCCCTGCTGACGGACAAACGACTGCGATCGCCCTCCACCCTCCTGCTGGCCCTGACGCTGTACCCCATCGCGCTGGCCCTGGCGCTGACGCTGGCCGGTATGACCGTTGCCCCTTTTCTACTGGGAACCTGTGTCTTCGTTGGGCTATATGCGGGATTTGGCGGTATCCGAAGCCGGATGACGGTGCTGAATGCACCCCTGCGCTGGCTGGGGCTGCACTCCTACTCGCTATTTCTGGTGCATCACCCCATCGTGAATCGACTGGTGCCCAAGGAAAGTACAGGCGGACGAGTGATCGGGGGCGGGATTGCTGCGGTTGTGGTGTCGGTGGTTCTGGCGATCGCTCTAGAAAAAGCGGTGGACTGGGTGGTGATGCAGCTCAAGCGGCGAGTGGCTCAGTCGGGAGTGCGACGGACGGTGCGTGGGTTGGGGGCGATCGCCCTCGGTGTACTGGCGCTGCTGGTGGGCGGTGAGCTGCTGGTGCGGCAGATTGCACCCCAGGAGGTGAATGGCTGGGGAGAAAGACCTTCGCTGGCGATCCACGACACCTTTGGCTGGTATTTGAAGCCGTCGCAGACGACTCATCTGCGCTGGGAGAGCTACGACTACAAGGTGACGGCCAACTCGCTGGGATTTCCCGGTTCAGAGTACCCCGAGCAGAAATCGCCCCAGAGCCTGAGAATTCTGGTGACGGGGGATGCCTTTACCAGTGCCGAGGGTGTAGATACCAATCAGTCCTGGGCGCGTTTGCTGGAGAGCCGCCTGTCAAAACGTTTCCCCGAACGCAAGGTGGAAGTGTTGAACTTTGGCATGACGGGCTACGGGCCAAATCAGCACGCTGCTGTGGTGAAGGAATTTGCACCCCGCTTCCGTCCTGACCTGATCCTGGTGGAGTACTTCGTGAACGAGTACCACGACGTGACGGTGACTGATCAGGAGTTTCAACAGTCCATTGGGTTTCAACTGCCGGATCAGAATGATTGGCGATTTGTTGCTGACTTCTCCCACCTGCGGCGATTCATCAAGCTGAATTTTGTGGATTACTGGTCAGCCCGACTGAGGGGGAAACCTGCGCCTCCCCAGGGCTACTTCTTCGGCAAGTTTTACATGTTTGAGCGGAATCGTCCGGGTCTCATGGAAGCACGCCAGAAAGCCGCTGTACGGTTATCTGAGATCAAACAGGTGGCTGATCAGATTGGGGCAGCGGTGATGGTGCCGATGGTGCCCGCCTCGATTCAGGTGTGTCAGCCCAACCAGCTCCCCTACTATCCCAAGAACGTTGACCTATCAGACACCCGCAAATATGATATGGAACTGCCCCAGCGGATGACCCAGCAAATCACCGCTGAGCTGGGTATTCCTTACCATGATCTGCGGCCTGCCCTGAAGACAACGGCAGATTGTCCCTACCAGCCTCGCAACAAGCACTGGCTGGTCTCAGGCCATGTGGCGGTTGCAGATTACCTGACGGAAGTCATTGCTCAGCAGCAGATGAAGGAACCTGTTGATCTGGCTGTGCCCACTGCCTCTGCGGAAGCAAGGTTTGCCACAGCGATCGCGAAGGCGCTTCCCTAGGAGTGGTGCTGCGCGTCGCGCAGCGCCACTTCTAATACTCAGCCCCACACCTTGAGCGCGGCAGAGATCAGGCTGAGAAAGGTGAGGAATCCAACGGCGTCCAGGGTGGTGGTGAGCAGGGGGCCGCTGATCAGAGCAGGGTCCAGGTTTAAACGCTTCAGCCCCATCGGCAGGAGCGTTCCCAGGCTGGCGGCGATCAGGACGTTGAGGATCATGACTGACCCGGCGACCAGAGACACCCAGCGTTCTGTAGAGTCAGCCCAGATCAGAGATAGGATGGCCAGTGTCAGCCCCAGAGCGATCGAGGTGCCAATCCCCGCCAAAAGTTCCTTGCGCAAGATCTTCAGGGTGTCGGCGTCGGTGACTTCGCCAACCCCAAGGCCGCGCACGGTGACCGACAGCGCCTGGATGGCGACGTTGCCACTGGTGTTCGACAGGATGGGCATGATCACCGCCAGCACGGGGACGAGGGAGATGACGGACTGAAAAGGGGCGATCGCACTGGCCGCACCAATGTATAGTCCAACATTGCCCAACAGCCAGGGGAGCCGTTTGCGAATGGTGACTTTGGGGGGAGACAGGGCCGCTTCATCTCCACCGCCGACCCCGGCCAATTTCTGGATGTCTTCGGTGGCTTCCTCTTCCAGCACGTCTAACATGTCGTCAATAGTGACAATTCCCACCAGACGGTCTTCCAGATCCACCACCGGAAGCGCCAGCAGGTCGTACCGCTTCATCAATTTGGCGGCTTCCTCCTGGGGCATCTGGGTATGGGCTTTGATGACGCGACCGCTGGCAATATCGCCAATTAGAGCATTGGGCAGGGTGAACAGCAGTTGCCGCAGGGACACCACGCTCATCAGCTTGCGCTCGTCGTCGGTGACGTAGGCGTAGTAGATGATTTCCTTATCGTGTCCGGTCTGGCGGATCTTCTCCAGTGCCTCGCCAACGGTTAACCCCTGCCGCAGGCGCACGTACTCGGTGGTCATAATCCGCCCAGTTGTGCCTTCGGGGTAACCCAGGATGGTGGCGGTCGCCTGCCGCTCGGCGGGGCTGAGTTGTTGCAGCAGTTTGCGAACAATCCGGGCAGGCAGTTCGTCGAACAGATCTACCCGATCGTCGGGGTGCATGGATTCCACCAGTTGCCGCACCTCTGCTGCATGGAGGGAGCGGATCAGGACTTCCTGCACGTCCGAGGGCAGGTATTCAAAGACCGCTGTTGCATGATCTTTGTTCAGCAGTCGGAAGGCGATCGCTCGTCTTTCAGGGGAAAGTTCAGCGATGTACTCGCCAACGTCCACCGCTGGCATTTCATTTAACTCGTGCTTGAGCTGGTTCAGGCCAGCAAATTCTGACAGGACTTTCTTTTTTTCCTGGGTGAGCATCTACAACCTCCTGAGTCCCCTACGCGCTGGGGAACGGAGGCCACCAGGTTAGGAGACGATCGTACTGTGGGGAAATGGACTGTTGTCCATGTGTAAGGAAGAACTCGACATCAATGCTTTAAGGCAAAGCACCGCTAATCAGGTATTGTAGCCTGCACTGTATCAATTCGGTAAGGGCGGGGGAGCCTTAATCATTAGAAGAACATGTTTACAGATCGATGCACTTCTACAGCAGGAGAGAATTGAACCCGTGATTGGGGTGAATCCCTGATCGAAGTATGCCCTCAAAAAGCATTCATCCACCGTGGGGCGGGCATCTTGCCCGCCCGGTATTCTGGGCAGACAAGATATCCGGTATTCTGGGCAGACAAGATATCCGGTATTCTGGGCAGGC
>JBIKWV010000380.1:0-5149 GCA_044356135.1 Elainellaceae cyanobacterium | reverse complement strand
CAGTCAAATTGAGGAAATTCTGCGATCGCACAATAAAGAAATCAGCCAATTCTTCGAAGACCCCAAAAGATTGTGAGTCAGATGATGCAGGCTCCTGCGTGACTATGGTCGCAAAGCTTCTACACCTGGCTATGCCTGACAAGACAGCAAGAATGCACTCAATCAAGGTGAATTAAAGACAACCTCTTGCTTTCTTGATGGGTTAGTCGGATCGCGCTGATAGTCAACTGTATTGTCCTCTGGATTGTTGCGCTTGTGCTTGGCTAGAAGTCACAAAGATCAATGCTCGAAATCGTTAAAAGATTCGCCATATGCCCATAAGTCCAGGCACCCCGACTGCCGACACATACTCAGGTGGATGCAAGAGGGCATTGCTGATTGGGAGGATGAATTTTTGTAGAGATCCCCGCTAAGTGCGGCTCTCTACAAAAATTCATCCCTGAATTAAGCAACGCCAATTTCTGTATTCTGAAATGTTGCCGAGGCAATCGCTCTTGAGCCGCCGCTCACTTTAGCTGTTACGCTGATTTGAGCCGTTCGCCTACAGAAGTCGGTATGATTTCCACATGGATGACTACAAACTGCTAATCGACCTGCACAAACAAGGAGAGCGTCAAGGCCCCGGCGGCGAGGCCGAGACATTGCAGGCAATCTCCTTGGCCATGATCGACTCGCGCAAGCCATTGAAGATCGCAGATGTCGGCTGCGGAACCGGAGCATCAGCCCTGTTGCTTGCCAGATGTTTGAACGCGCAGATTTCAGCGATTGACTTCCTTCCTGACTTTCTGGACGTGCTTAACGAGAGGGCCGAGCAGGCTTGTGTTGCCGACAAGATTTCAACATATGCCTGCTCGATGGACGCCCTGCCTTTTGCTGATGAAGAATTGGATGTGATCTGGTCCGAAGGCGCAATCTACAATATCGGGTTTCAGAAAGGCATCACTGACTGGCGGCGATTCTTAAAGTCTGGCGGCCTTCTCGTCGCCTCCGAGATCACTTGGATCACCGACACTCGACCTTCGGAACTCGAGAGCTACTGGAACAGCGAGTATCCAGAAATTGACCTGGCCTCCACCAAAATCCGGGTGCTGGAAAAACATGGCTATTCGCCAGTGGGCTATTATGTGCTACCCGAACACTGTTGGTTGGATCAATACTACCGCCCAATGCAGGCTCGATTTGAAGAATTCCTGAGCAGGAACGGAAACAGCGAAGAAGCCCGTGAGATCGTGGCCGCAGAGCAACGTGAAATCGAACTTTACGAGACGTACAAAGCACACTTTAGCTACGGCATGTACATCGCCAGGAAACTGTAGACATAGGCGAACCAGGCCATGCACCGGAGTGGCGGTGGCCAGCTTTTTCTGAACTCAAAGTCAATTCTCACCACCCGATGATGCTGGCCGTTAGCTAGCTTTTGCAACAGGGTTACTGAGGGGTGAGAGCCTGAAGACCTCGGCGTTTCAGCGTTATTAGGGGTGCGATCGCCCCACAAACCGAGAGGTTGAGTAGGCGTTGTTGCATGGGCAAGTTTTGGTTGTGGAAATTTAGCATCCAGTGCTGCATTCCCTGCCTTGATTACCCTGCTCAGGCTAGAAATCCGGTTGACTACTTCCCGGCAAATGAGGCCAGGATTGAGATAAATAGTTCAATAATCACCATCACCAGCGGAAAGCCAATCCCCGCTAACCCAAGCCAGCCAACGAGCTGACTCAGCGCCACCCGGAAGAAGCGCTGATTGCGGGGCTGTGTCTCATGGGTGATCGCAATATAGCGAGAACTGGCTCCCAACAAGAAAGCACCCCCCAGACCCAGGGGAATACTGATGTAGAACCAGGTCGTAGCGCGATCGCCCGGCTGGATCAACTGGAGCGTCGGGAACAGGACAAAGCTAACAAACGTCAGACTGAGCCAGATACCCAGCGCGATCAGAAAGTCCTTTCTAGCAAGCTCATCAGCAGGGGATAGATTATTCATGGAGGTTCGCCGTGGTAATGCACTCACAAACCTCATGAGGGAGGCTGTAAGTGGCTTCCTGGTTCGCAACAGTTTATTTCCTGTTAGGAAGCTTTACAAAGTCACCTCAGCTTAGCATCGGTTTTTTAAATCTGGAAACCGTAGGGGGAATAAAAATGATGAAGGGAGTGTGTGAGAGTGGGAGGGAGGGTGGATGAGTGAATGAGCAAGAGAGATTTGCAGTTCCCTGCACGTTCTACGAACTACCCCGTTATCCCATCTCCCCTCCCACTCATCCACCCATCCACTCCTACCGTGCCCGGAACGCCTCATCAAAACGGCGAGTAATCGGCTCCAGCAGGAAGGTCAGGATCGATCGCTGGCGGGTGACGATTTCTGCGGTAGCGGCCATACCGGGCACCAGAGCCACATCGCGCCCTTTAACCCTCACGGTGTTCCGATTCAGCCGCACGCGAGTCATAAAGACCAAACCCAGATCTTTGTCTACAGTGGCGTTAGGGCTGACCTGTAAAACTTCTCCTTCGATCGTGCCAAACTCCTGGAAGGGGAACGTAGCAATTTTGACCTTGGTGCGCATTCCGGGTTGGATGAAGCCGATATCACGGTTGAGGAGTTTCACCTCCAGTACCAGCCCATCGCCATCCGGCAGGATGGAGAGCAGTTCCTCTCCGGGTTGGACGGTACCCTCGCCCAGAGTAGCTTTCATATTGTAGACGGTGCCGTTGACCGGGGCGCGAACCGTTTCCTGTTCCTGCTGGCGGGTGGCCTGGGCCAACTGTCCCTCAATGTTGGCCAGATCCTGCCGCCGCTGGGTGAGCTGGGTGAGAATTTCGCTCTGGCGCTCGGAAGTGAAGCGGTTGGTGTTTTCCTGGGCACCGCGATAGGCCGCCTGGGCCTGCCGGATGGCCTGCTGCTGTCCGGCAATCTCCTGTTCCAGAGAAGCCACCTGGTCCTGTGCCTGGGTCAGACGGTCTTTCGCCTCCAGGTAGTCAAACCGGGGGACTGCACCGTTGCCAATCAGCGATCGCAAACTCCGTTCCCGCTCCCGCGCATTACCCAAACTGGTGCGGGCATTGACCAGGTTCTCCTGAAGGCGGACCAGACGAGCCTGGGCCTCACCGATCGCTGCGGATTGACGGGTTGCCTCAGACTGGGCAGCGGCTCGCTTGTTGTCGTATTCTTGCAATCTGGCGGTCAGAAGCTGGTCCTGAATCGGAGTGCCCGTATCAGTTTCCCCAGTACGCTCCGCCTCCAGACGGGCAATGTCCTGGCGAATCAGCCGCGCAGCCTCCGCCAGACGATCCACGCTGGCCTGAGAAACGGCGGTGTCCTGTTCCAGCAAGACCTGTCCCCGCTGGACGCGATCGCCCTCCTTCACCAGAATCCGCTCGATTGTGCCGCCCTCCAGGGCCTGTACGGGGCGTACCTGCTGGCTGGGCACCAGTTCTCCATTGGCAACGGCCACCTCATCCA
Organism: Elainellaceae cyanobacterium; assembly: GCA_044356135.1. Taxonomy (GTDB): domain Bacteria; phylum Cyanobacteriota; class Cyanobacteriia; order Elainellales; family Elainellaceae; genus CAZVXA01. Next base: position 1,699 of record JBIKWV010000380.1, on the reverse strand, counting down.
CTTTGCTGAAGGCTGCCCAGGTAATCGCTCCCAGCACCAGAGCGGTCAACGTCCCGGCCAGCAGCCGCGTGTAGAGGGGAGGCAATTCCTGTACGGCCTTCCCCAGTTCGTAGGAGAGGTAGTCTTCGGGGTTGGCAAACTGTTGTCGAGTTTGCCGCACCTGGGTAGACGAGGGGGGTGGGAGCGTTTGCATGAATTTCAGGAATCAGAGTAGGTCGAGGGATGAGACGGGGCTATCGGATTATCGGGTGCAGTCGCATGAGTTTACGCACAGAGCGATCGCCCACTGTCCTGCTCCATCATAGTCGCGCTGCGGAGTGAATCGGTAGTGCCTGGTCAACCACAAGGTCACCTGTCACCCTCCTGTGGATGCACACTTCTGCCAAACAGGGCACAATGGCAGCATTGATGAAATTGGCCAACACAAGCTCTCTATGGCACCCAAGCAGTCTCGTGTCTCAAAACTGACTCGTAGCACCACGCTGACTCCAGCCCATCACCCGGAACTGGACGGCATGGAGGAGGACGACTCGACGCTGGAGTATTTCTATCACGAACCCGGCGCAATGCCGGGGACGCTGACGATTGAGGCCAATGCTCCGGCCCCTGTGATTACGTTGATCGATTACTGTGAGGGCAATGCCACCCGCCTGCCCGTCAGTACACCCGAAGAGATTGCCCCCTATCTGGACAGTGAGTCGGTCTCCTGGGTCGATGTCAAGGGGCTGGGTAGCGAGGACGTGTTGCAGCGAGTGGGTAACGTTTTTGACTTGCATCCCCTGGTGCTGGAGGACGTGGTCAACGTGCCCCAGCGTCCCAAGGTTGAGGAGTACGAGGACCAGTTGCTGTTGATCGCCCGCATGGTAACGCTGAAGGAGTCGGGTCGCGGGTTTATCAGTGAGCAGGTGAGCTTTATTCTGGGGGAACACTACCTGCTGACGGTGCAGGAGGAGCCGGAATACGACTGCTTTGGGCCAGTGCGCGATCGCATCCGCACCAACAAAGGCATCATTCGCAAGCACAATGCCGACTATCTAATGTATTCGCTGATCGACTCGATCATTGACGGCTTTTTCCCGGTGCTGGAAGCCTACGGTGAAATGATCGAAGAACTGGAGGATGAGGTCGTTGCGAACCCCACCCGTCAAACCCTGGAAGTGATTCACAATATCAAGCGAGACCTGCTGACCCTGCGCCGCTCCATCTGGCCCCAACGAGATGCGATTAATGCGCTGATTCGGGACGGCAACGACCTGATCAGCCCGGAGGTGCGGATTTACCTGCGCGATTGCTATGACCACGCGGTGCAGGTGCTGGATATGGTCGAAACCTACCGTGAACTGGCCTCCAGCTTGATGGATGTCTACCTCTCCTCAGTCAGCAACCGGATGAACGAGGTGATGAAACTGCTGACGGTGATTTCCTCTATTTTCATTCCGTTAACGTTCATTGCCGGGGTCTATGGAATGAATTTCAATCCTGAAGCATCTCCTTTCAATATGCCGGAGTTGAACTGGTATTGGGGCTATCCCCTCTGTTGGGCTGTGATGCTGGCCACCGCAGCTTCCCTGATCTATTTCTTCTGGAAACGCGGCTGGTTTGAGAACTTTTCAGGAACTAAGGAGTAGGAAGAAACTGGAGTGTGGAAGCTGTGCTGTTGATGACAGCGTAAGGGTTTTGCGGGTTAATAAAGTCCCAG
>JBIKWV010000379.1:0-5156 GCA_044356135.1 Elainellaceae cyanobacterium | reverse complement strand
CCCCCTATTCCCCTACTCCTCCAAAATCTCCACCATCTCTTCCAGAGAAACATTAAAGGCGTGGGCGATCTTGAAAACTGCGCTTAGATCGACGGTATTAAGGGCATCTCGCTGAACGTAGCTTCTAATGGTGTTGTAGTTCACTCCTGAGCGATCGGCAACGTCCTTTAGCGTCCAGCCTCGCTGTTCTGCAAACTCTTTAATTCGCAGCCGAACGTAACCCATCGCCTATTGACAATGTTGCGTATGCATCAGAGAATCTGAATGTGAGTGTTGCGTATGCATCAGTCACGCGATGAACTTCAAATGAACCGTGCAAACGTTGGCTTGTGGTATACGTCAGAGCCATGAAAACTTGCGCGATCGCCATCCCTTATTCAGGTGAAATCATGATAGCGCCAAAGTCTGTCCCGGAACTGCTCCGGGCACCAATTCCGTTCGTGCCAGCGGGGAAACAGCCGATTCGTGTTCTCATTTGTGGAGTTCCATAGGGAGTTAACCACATCATTCACGAATTGCACGTCCGCAGGTTTGCCGAAGCGGGAGAATGGTCACCGCCGCTGCCATCACCGATTGAAGGGGAAGTGATTTGGATTCTGGTGCGGTACTGGATGGTGGAGGAGAGGAGTGTTTGTGGTGAGTAGATGGGTGGATGGGTGGATGGGTGGATGGGTGGATGGGTGGCGTTGCGGTGAGCGGCAGTCGAACCGTGGATGGGTAGGAGGGGCGATCGCGCTTCTACTCACTAATAACTGTCCATTCTTCTAGTAGGCAGACCAGAGGAGCGATCGCTTCTCCCAGGCGGTTGAAGTCTTTGGGATTAAGCGTTAACAGCACATCAACTTCTACCTTTAATGCAGCCTGGGCAATCAAAGCATCATAAATTACACCACCGGGAAGGTTGAGTGCAACCATTTGCGTTAGAACTGCAAAATAATCTTCCTTCTTCAGTTCAACTTTCGTAAAGGGAGCCAGATTATTATCTATCAATGCTTTCGCCGTACTGGGAGTAATGCGAGGAGAACGTTTTATCCCTGTCAGTACTGCATACAGCTCAGCAACCGTATGGTTACAAACAAAGCTCTCAGCTTCGCCTTGATGGATTCTTCGTAAACAATCCTGAGCTGAGGCGTAACCTGGGTGTTCTGGGAGAGAGGCTGCAATGAGAACAGAGGTATCAAATAGAACTCTTACCATGCCATTAATCGATTGAGCCTTTCGTTACGCATATCCTGCACAGCATTATCTAGACTGTTTGGATCTGCGGGCTCGTCGGCAAGCTTGAGTACCAGAATACCGTCTACCCATTCAAGCTGAGAATCTGGAGACTCATCGGACAAGTCGGGTCGGCTTGCAGCTTGAGGCTTACGAGTCGCACGATTGATCAGAGCATCTACAAAACGAACGACTGTCTCAAGATCGCCCTCAGACAAAATCTCCAGCTTCCTGACAAGCCTCGACCTTAACGCTTCCCCATCCATAAGCTGACCGTGCTCTTCATGATTCTGCTTCTCTCCAGTTTACCGTTGGCTAACGGGCGATCGCCCCCATACTCTTCCAAAATCTCCACCAAATCCTCTACAAAATTGGTTTTCACCACAATAGTGCTGAGTCAACCATAATAGAGCTATTGAGTATCCATTGATCGCTCTCCAATTGAGCAGCGTTCCCCTCATCTGGCTCCCCCTAACGAGGCTTTTTATGCCAGTCCTCACTGATATTGGAACTTTAATCGTTCGTACTCCTGGAACCTGTGGTGGTCGTCCCCGTATTGCTGGGTCGCGGATTACGGTTCAGCACATTCTGACAGAGGTGAGAGCAGGTGTCACTCCCGAAGAGATCTTGGAAGACAAGCCATATCTGACGTTGGGCGGTATTTACGCTGCACTGGCGTATTATTACGCGAATAAAGCTCAGCTTGATGAGGAATTTGCGGCCTATGACGAAGACTGCCGTCGTCTGGAAGCTGAATATGGAGTTTCTGCTTCATCATGACTCAGATCCGATTCTATTTGGATGAGGATACTCTAAATGCAGCTTTGATCCGAGCGTTGGTGAACGCTGAACTGGACATCGCAACTGCTGCGGATGCAAACAAATTGGGAGAGGCTGATGAAGCACAACTACTTTGGGCAACCTCTCAAAATCGGGTTATCTACAGTTTTAATATTGGGGATTTCTGTCGGTTGCACCGTGACCTGATGCAGGGTCATTTCATTCTCGATTTGGGGTATGAATTTACCCAAAGTTGAACTGTAGGATGGGCAAAGGACGGCAGTCCGTGCCCATCACCATTCGTATGGATTGATGGGCACGCTTCGCTTTGCCCATCCTACCCTGCTCATACCATATCAGGATTTATTTGAGAATGAAATAGCCCTGGACCTGATGGAGCAGGGAGGAAGCCACGCTGGAATTGTCCTTGCCGCCCAGCAGCAGTATTCGATTGGGCAACAGCTTAGGGGCCTGCTTAAATTAGCTGCCAACACTTCAGCAGAAGCAATGGTTAATCGGTTGGTATTCCTCAGTTCCTATCTAACTTAACGGACAAGAGCTTCCGTTCCCGGTAAACCGATCCATAATAGACAATTGCGGTAGGCTGCACTAGGATTGACCTAATCCCAGTCAAACGCCTTTTAATAAGCCGCAACGTCAATGTCTCGTGAGATCAAACTGAGCGATCGCCAACAGCAGGTGTTGGGGGCCACCGTCCGTCAATACATTGCCACCGCCCGCCCTGTGGGGTCTGAGGCGCTGATTGAGGAGTTCAATCCTCGCGTCAGCTCTGCCACCATTCGCAACGTTATGGGGTATCTGGAAAAAGCGGGCCTTCTGTATCAGCCCTACACCTCCGCCGGACGGGTGCCCTCCGATTCGGGGTATCGGGTTTACGTGGATAAGCTGGTCACCCCCACAGAGACTCTGGCACGGCAGGTCGATCAGATCTTTACCGAACGGCTCAACGTTGATGACTGGAGCCTGGAGGCGGTGCTGCGTGGGGCTGCGCAAATTCTTTCGACCCTCAGCGGCTACATTTCCCTGGTCACCATGCCTCAGACCAGCGTGGTGCAGTTGCGCCATCTGCAACTGGTGCAGATCGACCCCGGTCGAGTCATGCTGATCGTGGTGCTTGATTCCTACGAAACGCAGTCCACCGTGATCAACCTGCCGATGGCCAGCGAAGACGTGCCCGACCCCGACCTGCTGGAGCGGGAGTTGCAGGTGCTGTCGAACTTCCTGAATCATCATCTGCGGGGGCGATCGCTCAACGAGATTGCTCATCTTGACTGGAGCGGACTGGGCCGCGAATTTGAGCAATATGCAGAAGTGCTGCGCACCTCCATTGCCGACCTTAGTCGTCGGACTCAGGCGGCGGTGTCTACCCAGATTTTTATTACAGGGGTAGCCGAAGTTTTGCGCCGTCACCCGGAGTTTTCCGAACTCCAGCAGGTGCAGACCATCATGCACTTGCTGGAAGCCGAGCAGGATCAGCTTTGGGCGCTGATCTTTGAATCCTCTGATGCCGCTCAGCCCAATCGTCGAGTGACGATTCGCATCGGTTCAGAAAATCCCCTGGAACCGATGCGGGGTTGTTCGCTGATCTCCACTACCTACCACCGGGGCAATACGCCCGTAGGCAGCGTTGGGATGCTGGGGCCAACGCGCATGGTCTACGAGGATGCGATCGCCCTGGTGGAGGCCACCGCTGACTATCTCTCTGATGCCATGCTGTAAGGGGATTCATGACCTACTGTCTTGGCATTGTCACCCGTCATGGTCTGGTATTCGCCGCTGATTCTCGTACTAACGCCGGGGTTGACTATATCTCGACCTATCAGAAGCTATTCGACTTCTCCCAACCCGGACAGCGCGTCATCCTGCTCTGCACCTCCGGCAATCTCTCCATCACCCAGGCGGTGATCAATGCACTGGAGCGTGACCTGAGGCACGCCGAAAGCGAAAATCTGCATACGCTGCCGACGCTCTACGATGTGGCCTGCTATATCGGGTACAAAATTCGTCAGGTGCAGGAGCGGGAACGTCCCTGGCTGGAGCGCGACAAGATCGACTACACCTGCAACTACCTGTTAGGTGGGCAGCTCCCCGGTGAAGATTCAGAACTCTACATGATCTACAGTCAGGGAAACTGTATCCAGGCCATGCGCGAAACGCCCTTCCTGCAAATTGGCGAAACCAAGTATGGCAAACCGATTCTCGATCGCATCCTGACCTACGAGACCCCGATTGAAGCTGCCGCCAAATGTGCCCTCCTGTCGATTGACTCTACCATGAAGTCAAATATCTCCGTTGGTCCCCCCATCGACCTGGTGATGTACAAGGCGGGAACCTACCGGGTGGGATATCAACTCCGCCTGTCTCAGGGGGATGCCTATCTGGCAGAAATTCGCAAAGGGTGGGAAATTTCCCTGCGGCAGGCGTTTGACCAGATGCCAGACATTGACTGGCAGCGCCATGTTTCCACTTAGGGACTTCCAAAATTAAAACCGTCCCATTTTTGAGTGAGAGGGCGACGAAGCCGCCCTCTCACTCAAAAATGGGATGATTATTTACCGGGAAGTCCCTTAATCGAAAGATAAATCTTTCGATTAAAACAATGTCGGGGTGCAAAGCACTCCGACACTGTCCTCTCGTTTCCAGGCTTCGCCTGGGAATCTCTGCCTCTGGCTCAGCAGGAGGCAGAGCCTCTCAAAGCCCGTTTCCAGGCGGAGCCTGGGGACGAGGGGATAAAGCTTAAAAACAGTGGCGGGGTGTTTCGCACCCCGCCACTGTTTTTTAATAACTATCTTCTCCAGGAACTTGCTCATCTCCTGGGGAGCGCTCGTTCTCAGCACCTTCTTCAGGTTGGGCGATCGCCGCATCTCGGATGGCCTGCCAGTAGCAGAACAGATCATTTCCGCTCAGGTCAGCATTCTGGTAAAAACGGACAGCCCGATCCAATTCCTGATGGGTTGATGGGACAGGAATGGTGCAAACAAGCTCAGCCATGTAAACCTCCCGGTTGTCGAAATGTCCGTGGGGTGCAATCTCTAGCGATTCCCCTGTATGATTCCCAATTCTAGAGAAAATCACTGACTGAGGCTGGCCGATGCAATGGAACCGATACAAAATGAGATTTACCTCTACATCTGGGTGAA
>JBIKWV010000378.1:0-5163 GCA_044356135.1 Elainellaceae cyanobacterium | reverse complement strand
TCTCGCATTGTTCAGGATATTGTTAAAAGCCCATCCGTTCTTATCACTCAACTTCTCGTGGGTCTGATCAACGGAGCCATCATTGCCATCATTGCGCTGGGTTACACGCTGGTCTACGGAATTATCGAACTGATTAACTTTGCCCACGGCGATCTCTATATGCTGGGGGCTTTTGGCGCGTTGACAGTGGTGGGGGCCTTTGGCATGCAGGATGGGACGCCGCTGGTCTACGCAATTTTTCCCATGCTGGTGGCATTGCTGGCAGCGGCGGCACTCTGTGGTGGGTTGAACGTGCTGACAGAACGATATGCCTATCGACCGCTGAGAAATGCGCCTCGTCTGGCACCATTAATCTCGGCGATCGGGATGTCCTTTATTTTTCAGAACACCGGGCTTTTTTGGGGCGGTCTACGGGCTTTCTTTCCCATCATGGGCAACACTGCTGCCGCTCCCAAAAGTTTCCCCGATCTGCTGCCCCGCATTGATATTCTTCAGGCAATGGGTATTCAGACGAATATCACGTTTACGACAAAAGATCTGGTGGTGCTGGTGGTGGCCGTCAGTCTGATGGTGGGTCTCAACCTGTTTGTGCAACACACCCCTGCTGGGAAAGCAATGCGGGCGGTTGCCCAGAACCGGGATGCGGCCAAAATCGTCGGAATTGATGTCGATAAAATTATTGTTCTTACCTTCTTGATTGGGGGGGTTCTGGCGGGAGCCGCCGGATTACTGGTGGGTTTGTACAACAACACCGTTGTATTTACGATGGGCTTTACTGCGGGGTTACGGGCGTTCACCGCCGCTGTCCTGGGCGGCATTGGCAATATTACTGGGGCCATGCTGGGGGGCGTTTTGATTGGTCTGCTGTCTGCCCTCAGCGACCAATATCTCTCCAGTCGCTGGACGGATGCCTGGGTGTTTGGGGTACTGGTGTTGATTATGGTGTTCCGTCCCAGTGGGCTACTGGGCGAGAACCTCCAGGAGAAAGTCTAGCTGCTTCTGTTCCTGTGGAGCGGGGTGATTTTCGAACACGGTGAATCGAAACATTTTGCAACAGCAGAACCGGGAAAATTCTCTGAGAATTCGACAAAATACACGATATTCATTGCACAAGTCCATGAAGCAGATAGGGAAAATTGTTCGATCAAGCAGCGCACTGGGGGCAGTGGCCGCACTGACGGTTCTCCTGTTTGGGGGATGGAGCGGAGCGGTGATCGGCTGGCTATTGGGTACCGTCAGCAGCTATCTGGTGGTGCGGCAGCAGCCTGTTCCTAAGCCCCAGGTGGGAGCAAAGGTGGGGGCAATAGATGGATTGGTGATGGGGATGTGGATTGCGATCGCCACCTTCATTGAGGGACTGATCCTCAAACCCCTGTCGGGACGTACCCCCTCCACCGTTTCAGACGTGTTTCTCCAGGCGATCATTGGTCTGGGTGTCACGGTTCTGGCGGCGGCCCTGATGGGGGCCATCCAGGGACTCGCCCACCCCAGAGATACCCGCGCCACCTTGATCACACTGGCCTTTATTCTGCTGGCCTACCCCTTTGTAGACCAATTCACCCGATTGGGCTGGATCGCAACCGTGATTCAAATCCTGATCTTTGCCATGCTGGCGCTGGGACTGAACATTCCCGTGGGCTACGCAGGGCTGCTGGATCTGGGCTACGCGGCGTTCTTTGCCATCGGAGCCTACACCACGGGATTCCTCTCCTCCCCTCAGTTGGGCATTGAGTGGAACTTCTGGATTGTGATCTGGATTGCAGCAGCAGTGGCGGCGATCGCTGGCCTGATTCTAGGTACGCCCACGTTGCCCCTGCGGGGAGATTATCTGGCCATCGTCACCCTGGGCTTTGGTGAGATCGTTCCTATCGTCTTCCGCAACCTGACCGAAATTCGTATTGTCGAACCGATTTCTAGTTTCTTCGCGACGATCCTGGGCCGACCCGAACTGGCGATTTGTCTGATCGGGTGTGAACAGCCATTCAACCTGACGAACGGAGAAGCAGGCATTAACCCCATTGGTCGTCCCTCGCTACCGATTATTGGAGAATTTACGTCGTCTAATTATTACCCGTGGTATTTCCTGATTCTGGCGCTGGTGATATTCGCCGTGTTGATGATCGGTCGCCTGCGGGATTCGCGTCTGGGTCGCGCCTGGGCTGCTATTCGGGAAGACGAACTGGCCGCCAGTGCAATGGGCATTAACCGGGTGAATGTGAAACTGCTGGCCTTTGCCATGGGTGCAACGTTCTCCGGATTTGCAGGTGCGTTCTACGCCTCTTACATCACCGCTATTTTCCCCAGCGTGTTTGATTTCTCGGTATCAGTCATCATCCTCTGTATGGTGATTCTCGGCGGTTTGGGAAATATGGTCGGGGTGATTGTCGGCTGCGTGATCATCATGGCCGCCGATCGCCTCTTCCTGCCCCAGCTCGCACAAATTCTTAAAGGTTTACTCAACACCTCTGTTCTGCCCTACGTCGCAAATCCCCAACTGCGGGACTTTCTGGCGGTGAGCCTTGACCCGATTCAAATGCGCCTGTTCCTGTTTGGGCTGGTGCTGGTGGTGATGATGATTGTTCGACCCGAGGGTCTGGTGCCCAGTCAGCAACGCAAAGCTGAACTGCACACCGATGCGACCCTTGCGAATGAAGCTGTGGCCGACGTAAGGAGTGCATAGATGGCCCTGTTAGAAGCACATGAGTTGACGATGCGGTTTGGCGGTCTGGTGGCCGTCAATGCCGTCGATTTCACCCTGGAACCGGGGATGATCGCCAGCCTGATCGGTCCCAATGGTGCCGGAAAAACGACCTTCTTTAATATGCTGACGGGAATCTATGTCCCTACCACTGGACGGCTGTTCTTTGCGGGGCAGGATATCACTGGCATACAGCCGCATCAGCTAACTCCAATGGGCATCGTTCGCACGTTTCAGAACATTCGCCTGTTTGGCAACATGACCGTGCTGGAGAACGTGCTGGTGGGCGAACACTGCCGCCTCAAAACAAACCTGGTGGGAACGCTGCTGCGGCCCCCTGCGGTTCGACAGGAGGAGCATTGGGCACGCACAAAGGCTCTGGAGATGCTGGATTACGTCGGTCTGGGGGCGTCAAAGGCTGGGGAGTTTGCCAAAAACCTTTCTTACGGCGACCAGCGACGCCTGGAAATTGCCCGCGCCCTGGCATCGAATCCGCGCCTGCTGCTGCTGGATGAACCGACCGCAGGCATGAACCCCAATGAGACAGCAGAATTGACCCGGTTCATTGCCCGCATTCGGGATGAGCTGAGTCTGACCATCCTGCTGATTGAACACGATATGAAGGTAGTGATGGGAATTAGCGATCGCGTTTCTGTGATGGAGTACGGCGCAAAAATCGCAGAAGGCACCCCCGTCGAAGTACGTAGCAACCCCCGTGTGATCGAAGCTTACCTGGGTAAGGAAGACGCCCAAGAGGAAGTCGAAGCTGTAAAGAATCAGACCCAGTAGCCCTGGTAGCGTTTCCATGACATCTCCTGTTTTAATTCACAATTTCACGATCCATGCTTGAGCTGAAAAACGTTCATACCTATTACGGCAATATCCAGGCATTAAAAGGGCTTTCGCTGCACGTCGAACAGGGTGAAGTTGTCACACTGATTGGTAGCAATGGAGCTGGAAAAACAACCACACTGAGAACAATTCAGGGGTTAAACCGCCCCCGTGAAGGTGCAATTTACTTTGAGGGCAAGGATCTTAAAACTTTCTCCACAGAGGAGATTGTGCGGTTGGGGATCGCCCAGAGTCCCGAAGGTCGGCTGATCTTTCCCCGCATGACGGTGCTGGAAAATCTGGAGATGGGCGCTTTTCAGCGAAAGGACAAGGGAGGAGTAAAAGCAGATATGGATCGGGTGTTTGACCTGTTTCCCCGATTGCAGGAGCGGATTAGCCAGAAAGGCGGGACACTGAGCGGCGGTGAGCAGCAAATGCTGGCGATCGGTCGTGCGTTGATGGCCCGTCCCCGCTTGTTGCTGCTGGATGAACCCAGCATGGGGCTGGCTCCGATGCTGGTCAGTCAGATTTTTGAGATCGTTCAGGAAATCAGCCAGCAGGGGACAACCATTTTGCTGGTGGAGCAGAATGCGCGTATGGCCTTGACCGTTGCGAATCGGGGCTACGTCCTGCAAACCGGGCAGATTGTCTTAAGCGGGTCTGCTGAGGAACTGCAAACCAACGAAACGGTGCGCAAGGCATATTTAGGCGAAAGTTAGGGTCTGCTGTTTGTATAGAAACCCAGTTTTCGTTTGGCGCAGTGAAGCCGCGCCAGACGAAAACTGGGATGAGTGTGTCTCAGTTTTGTGGGTGGCGCAAGCTTCGCCCGCGCCACTCGCAAAACGGGGCTTGGAAATTGGCAAAAGTGGGATGCTCCCAACTGGAATCCTATTTTTATGGCAACTCCCTCAGCATTTTTTTCAGAAAGTCCGGTTAATATAGCGTTTTCCAGTCTGGTGCAGTACAGATTTTCATGTGAGAGCCGCGCGGAGCGCGGCTCTCACATGAAAATCTGTGGTTTGCCTGAGTGCGGAGCGCCATATCGCAGATACAGCGCTTTGCGCTGAGATAGAACCAAAGCTTTTGTTGAGAGCCGCGCTCCGCGCAGCTCTCAACAAAAGCTTTGTACCTCACGCACTTGCAAAGTGCTGTACAGAACAATTCCAAACGGTTGTAAGGCATAGGTAGGTAAATCCCGCCCACACCTTACAAGATTGAAAAACACTTTAAGAATGCCTGTAATGGAAATCATACTGATTCTAATGATTGCTTTGAGTCCATCCCTGTTTTCTCTATGGGTCATGAAGCAGGCTGATGCGCGGGCGCAGGCGCGATTGCAATTGGCCCTCGACTCGGTTGCCCACCGGGGACTGAGTAGTCTGCGCCTGGATCCAGAACAGGACTATGTTGAAGGTATTGGCTTTGTCGTAGGAGATTTCACCTGCCGCTACAATGCCCGCTCCAGTCATATTCGCTGTGCGGTCAACCCGTTTGGCCCCTGCGAGGGATGCTCCCAATATGAACCTCGATCCCTGGACTAAGAGATATAGCGTTTTGCGCTGGGATAGAACCAAAGTTTTTATTGAGAGCTGTGCGGAGCGCAGCTCTCAACAAAAACTTTTTATCTCACGTGC
>JBIKWV010000377.1:0-5169 GCA_044356135.1 Elainellaceae cyanobacterium | reverse complement strand
CTACTCAATAATAGGCTAATCCCAACGTATAGACCAATCAACCACTGGGCACTCGAAGGAAAACGGTTCCACACGAAAATACCCAGGATCAGGGTGACGATGCCATCGATCCGGATCAGCCAGGAAAGACCACCTTCGGGACTGGATTTGAAAGAATGAATAATGGCAAAAATCCCTTCAAGGATGAACAGCGTTGCCAGAATTGCCGTCAGGGTTAATGTTCCAGAAACGGGGTTAAAGAGAATGGTGATCCCTGCGATCGCATACATCACCCCGATCACCAGGTTCAGCCAGAACCCTCGAATGGCTCTTGAACGAAACGCTTGAACAACCCGCACCACACTGCTGATGAGCAGCACCCAACCGAGTACCAGGGTAAAGGTAACCGAGGTAAAGGTGGGGGTGAGGATGGCGATCGCTCCCAATATCATCAGCAGAATACTCAGAGCGATCAACCATCCTGTTCCAGTTTTCAATTCTTTCTGTGATGCAATTTTTCTGAGAAGTTCCGTGTTCATTGGTATTCTCAGGAGTGTGAATGAAATCAAATGAACTGGACTGTTTCACCGCAGAGCATGTCACCCAATCCTTCGGATAGGGAAAAAGGCCAAAGCAACTGAAGTTTCTTAGAAGGCGCAGAGAGAGAACCTCTGCGTCCTCTGCGCCTCTGCGGTGGACTTCTAAGAGACGATCGCCCCCTTGTGCCCAACCTCCTTCTGCTGATGGCCACCCAACAACAGCCACCACATCGATGCTGCCGCCCAGTGCAGCACCGTAATCGTCCACAAAGACCCCGTGAAGCGGTAGACCAGCGTAGAGGCGATACCCAGCAGCGTGATCAGTATCCAGAGAGGAGGTTGAGCGAACGCAGAATCGGCAGGTCTAAACTTGCGCCCGTACAGGACATAAACTGCAACAAACACCCCTAAACCCAGCAGCGCCCAGGCCCACCAGGTTCCGGTAGGCATCCAGCTCTTCGGATACGGGAGCAACAGCACGCGAAACACCAATTCGGTACCCAGCGCCCAGCCCAGCAGTCCCAGAAGGGCGGCGGTCCAGTCTTTCCAGGAGGCCGTCCAGGGGGTCCAGTGCAGCAGGCCAGAGCGATAACCGATGGGGAGGGCAATGACTGCCAGTCCCAGACCTACCAACAGTGTCAGTCCCCAGTCTGCCAGAGAGGGCATCGTAGCCGCACCAAACATCCGCATGATCAGGAAAGAAAGCCAGGGGATCTGGGTGCCGGGGATTTTCCAGGCTCCAAAAATGAGAGTGGCTTCCAGGGGGGCGATCGTGGGATCGTTACCACCAATCTGGTTGGGGCGGAGGAACCACAGAGATGCACCGTTGAGCAGGAAGATTTTAGCGAACTCATCGTGGGCCTGCCGGGGCAGGGCAGTGCGCCAGCTAATCAGCCCTGTGAGCAGGTTTCTGGGGCGGAAATTATCGATACTGATGAAGGGAGTATCGGTTGCCACACCCGTCAGCACATCGGCGTTTTGTGCCCAGTCCCAGCGCACTACACCAAAGGGCGTTAGCTGCACCGCCAGGTCTTTGCCCAGAGCGACCAGTTTCTTGAACCGCAGCGTCGTCGGGTGATTGGGATTGTCCCGCATCCACTGGACGTACTGGGGATTGGATTCAATCTTGTTCTGGAAGCGTCGCAGGGTAATAAATAGCGCCTGAGCAGAGTCCTGCACACAGGAGGTCGCCGAAGTAATGGTTGAATCGCCACTGCCATCGCCAACCCGGTAGCGTGCACCTACCAGGCTGAGCTGCGCCAGCAGTTCATTGAAGAAGGAGAGTTTGGTGCCGCCGAAATCATAGTCTTCAGTGAGGGTATCCAGTCGCACCAGTACATCTGAAATGGGGCGAGTGCCCATAAAACCTCGCCTCATACTCCCCATGTAGTGCATCCAGGATTGGCCACCGGACATCGTGCCATCGCCACCATTGCCAAACACCTGGAGATAGTCCACGTCAAACATCAGGTCATCAGTAAATGGATCGCGTACCACCTGAGCCACTCCAAACGAAAAGTGACCAGCGTAGTTGCCCAGAATATACCGTTCACTGTTGGGGTGATCGCCCCCTCGTCCCCCGTAGAGATGAATGAGAAAAGCGCGTGTCCCTTCGGGAAAAGCTTCGCTAACACCCTCCTTCCAGGCCACTGTCTCTGGAGCAGTCGCCGCTGCATCCGCCAACGTTGTTCGAATCGTTCCCTGATAGTCAGTAATATTCCGCCAGTTTTCAAAGTTAATGAAGTTAAAACTATTGCGCTGACCTGAAACAGTTTCTTGCGGCTTCAGTTGAAAAAGCGATCGCGGCTTCATCGCCTGAACCGTAAATAATCCGTATGCGTCCCGTGCACCCGTGACATACCAGCCCATCTCACCTGCCGGGGACTTTACCAGGTCACGGGTGGTCATATTAAAAATGCCGTTGTTGTCCTGGGGCTGCTGCGGAATTCGCAGAACCCCTGTTGGGCCGTCGAACTGCTTCGTTGCTGGATTATAGTGCTGGACACGCATCAGGTCACTCGCACAAGGTTTTTCACCCGGACACTGCTGCGGTAAGCCCTGGGACTGCTGGGGTGGAACGGCTTCCAGAAATCTCACCAGTGCGACATAGCGGCCCGTTTCCTGAAACGGTTCTCGCTCAATTCGCAGCGTCACACCGCTTTCTGCCAACGTTTGTACCTGTACTGCTCCGCGCAGGGTTACCACCGTATCGTCGATTGGATGGAAGCCTGCCAGTGATTGAAGGGGGCCAACGCGATCGCGCCCATCCAGCCGCACCGGAAGAATTGTTCCGTTCTCCCAGGCTCTCGTAGCCGATCGCGTAAACCGCACATCACGAGATGCCGCATTCACGTATGCCTGTACCGTTGAGTTTGACATCCATGCCAACCGCACCCGTTGACCAATTAACTGCGCTGAGTCCGCTGGAGCCGTATGTACCTCCATCCACGCCCAATCTGTTTCCTGCGTGTTCTGGCTAAACTGCTGATACTCCTCCTGGCTCGGCAGAATCAACCGACCCACCCATGTCCCAATCGGTCGATACAGGGGAGAGGATTCTGGAACGACGGGATAGTAGTCAGGCTGATTGAAAGGAGCAATAATCGTGGAAGAATACTGCGAAGGAGGCAGTTCCGAAAGCGCTGCATTTAGTTGAGGGACATTGAGAAGGACAGGAGCAATCACGCCCAGAGCAACCAGTAGCGAACACAAGATCGATCGCCGCCAGTAATAATTTAACCACCGAGTATGGTAATGGGAGCAGATACGAAAAAGGTATGCCATGATCATGCATTTTTCAAGGTTACGCGATCGGTAGGGGTTTAGCATTCGGGCCATAATGAATTGGTGAACCCCAACGTTCTCTACCCGAATGCTAAACCCCTACAGTGTCGTTGGGACAATGGGTTCAATGTCCGGGTCGTATCCCCCAATTTGATTCGTCCGCAACACCCAAACCGACGCCCCGCGATTCAAAAATACCTTCACGATCGCATCACTGGCCACACGGGGAAACATTGTCCGCCAACTACCCAACCCGGTTCTCAAGTTGTGCAGTGGATTGTCCTCCAGCGTTGTTCCCAGGTTCAACTCATTTTTCTCCCAGTCAGCGCGGGGACCACCCAGGGGTTGGAGCGCCTGCTTCAGTTCTTTCGCAAGCGCGAGCAAATCATCAAACCGTGCCGCCTGTTCAGGATTGGAGCGAATTTGCTGGATAGCCTGGGGATGCTCCCGCAGTCGATTCCCGATGTTGGTGATACTGGCGAAGAGTGCCTGGTTGGAGTCCTGAGAACAGTTGTTGGCAGGACCGACGTAGGTGCCTCCGGTGCCGTTTCCGGTGCGGTAGACGGCAGTCATCCCCTGAAGAGCGGTGATCATCGTGGTGAGAGGCGATCGCTGCACGCCACCCACCTCATAGGTTGCTGTAAACGAATCCAGCTTGATCACGAGATCGCAGGTGGGACGACTGCCCGCCCAGCCCAGTTGGCGATCGCCCATATACCGCGACCAGTGCAGCGTCCCCGCCGTCAGACCATCGGTGTTGTGGGTGTAGACCTGATAGTACTGAACGTCAAACCGCAGCTCATTGGCTAATGGTTCCCGCACTACCCGCGCCAGACCATAGGCGAAGTGTCCGAAGAAGATGGGCGTGCCTGCTGATGGTTCCTTCTTCTTGCCACCGATGCCGCCGTAGGTGTGGATCATCAGCGCTCGATCGCCCTCCTGCCACTCCTCGATCGCCGCCTGGATCGCTGCAGGGGTGCCATTGTCGCGGCAGGTGCAGAGGACGGAGGAGATTTTGCCCTTATTGGCCACCGCGTCCGCCCAGGCTTCTTTGCGGATGTAGCGGTAAGCATTCTTGCTGCCAAAAACCACCCGTTCTGGTTGGAGGCGGTGCAGCGATCGCGGACACAACGACTGCACAACAAAGTTTCCGGTGCGATCCTTTGCGCCGTAGATGTACCAGCCGACTTCGTTCAGGGGCGATCGCTCAATCTCGTTCATTGTGGAAGGATGGCTACCGTAAGCCTCTAGCACAACAGTCGCCGGGGTCACCACCACTTCTTCTGGGCCATCAAACTGACGAGAAGTGGCATTAAAGTGAACCACCCGAAACTGTTCAGAACTCACGGAGCTGATAAATTTCACCAGCGCGTAGAAGCGTCCCGTAATCTCTACAGGCGTACTGCGAATGCGAACTACCGGGGGACTCCCGGGTTCAACTTCCACCATGCCCTCCAGTTTGACCACCATGTCATCGTAGGGGTGAGCACCCGCCAGAGACTCCAGGGGCAACACCTGCCGCCAATGATTGAGGCGATCAGGATGAACCAGGCCACCATATTCACTGCTGTAGGCCGCGTCAGCGCTGAAGTGAATATCTTTGGTGACCGCCGCCCGGATCTGCTGGATCAGTGGCTCATTGGCGAACCGCAGGATCACTTTCTGACCCACCAGATGCTCATAGCCTGCGTCGGCATGGTACACCTCAAACCAGCTTCCCTGAACCATGGGACGCTCTTCTGGTTTGGGCAGAATCAGGCGTCCCATCCAGGGGGCGATCGGCTGATAGAGCGTGGAATTAACCACCTGAGTGATTGGATAGCAAGCCGGATCGCTGAACGGCGATTGTTTGAACAACGCATAGTTA